>NZ_LGQY01000047.1:0-46389 GCF_003116065.1 Azospirillum sp. TSO5
CGGGCAAGTCGGTGGCGATCAACACCATGATCCTGTCGCTGCTCTACCGGCTGCCGCCGGAGCGCTGCCGCTTCATCATGATCGACCCAAAGATGCTGGAACTGTCGGTCTATGAAGGCATCCCCCACCTGCTGACGCCCGTCGTCACCGATCCCAAGAAGGCGGTGGTCGCGCTGAAATGGACGGTGCGGGAGATGGAGGACCGCTACCGCAACATGTCCAAGCTGGGCGTGCGCAACATCGAGGGCTACAACGTCCGCCTGCGCGAGGCGCGCGAGGGCGGCGAGTCGCTGACCCGCCGCGTCCAGACCGGCTTCGACCCCGACACCGGCAAGCCGCTGTTCGAGGAGCAGCCTCTCGACCTCACCGAGCTGCCCTACATCGTCGTGATCGTCGACGAGATGGCGGACCTGATGCTGGTCGCCGGCAAGGACATCGAGGCGGCGATCCAGCGCCTCGCCCAGATGGCGCGCGCCGCCGGCATCCATCTGATCATGGCGACGCAACGCCCCTCGGTCGACGTCATCACCGGTACCATCAAGGCCAACTTCCCGACCCGCATCAGCTTCCAGGTGACGTCGAAGATCGACAGCCGCACCATCCTGGGCGAACAGGGCGCCGAACAGCTGCTGGGCCAGGGCGACATGCTCTACATGGCCGGCGGCGGCCGCATCACCCGCGTTCACGGCCCCTTCGTCTCCGACCACGAGGTCGAACAGATCGTCAGGTTCCTCAAGGCGCAGGGCGAGCCCAACTATGTCGACGCCATCCTGGAGGACGAGGAGGGCGAGGAATCCTTCGACGACGGCAGCCTGCCCGGCACCGGCGGCGGATCGGGCGACGACCTCTACGACAAGGCGGTGGCGGTGGTCTGCCGGGAGCGCAAGGCCTCGACCAGCTTCATCCAGCGCCAGCTGCGCATCGGCTACAACTCCGCCGCCCGCCTGATCGAGCGGATGGAAACCGAAGGGGTGGTCAGCAAGCCCAACCACTCCGGCAAACGCGAAGTGTTGGCGCGCAATATCGACGAATGAGTGTTTTCTGGCACCCCGTTGACAGCGGGCGGGTGCCGCACCAATATCGGGGGTAGGCAGGCCGAGGAATGGTACTCCCCGGCCCGCCCGCCCGATCTTAGTGCATCAGAAGGTCAAGCAGCCGCTTGACGATCTCCAGCACCAGGATCAGGAGAGTGAGGATCTTCTCCATCCTCCAGCCCTCCGTTGGTACGGCGGCAGTGGCGGCCCATCCGCCACTGCGTCCGCCGGCGGACTATGGCGCAGGCGGGCACGTCCGCAAACGGGAAACTCACGCAGTCGTATTCTTTCCCTAATTGCGGTCAGCGCCGCACATCAACGCCGCACAGGCACAAGCGATCCCAGCAGGAACAGGGCGGCGGCGGCCACCACCACGCTTGGTCCCCCCGGCAAATCCCAGTTCAGCGACGCCAGCAGCCCGGCGATGACCGCCAGAATGCCCAGGACCGAGGCCAGCACCGCCATCCCTTCCGGCGTGCGGGCGAAGCGGCGGGCGGAGGCGGCCGGGATGATCAGCAGCGACGTGATCAGCAGGATGCCGACGATCTTCATGGCGATGGCGATCACCAGTGCGATCAGCAGCATGAAGGCCAGCCGCAGGGCGTCGACCGGCATGCCTTCCACCCGCGCCAGATCCTCGTCCACCGTCACCGCCAGCAGCCGGCGCCACAGCAGCGCCAAGCCGGTCAGCGCCACCGCGCCGCCGCTGTAGATCGCCATCAGGTCGCCATCGGTCACCGACAGGATGTCGCCGAACAGATAGGCCATCAAATCGACGCGCAAGGTCTCCAGAAAGGCCAGCGCCACCAGCCCCAGCGACAGCGAGCCGTGCGACAGGATGCCCAGCAGCGTGTCGGCCGCGAGATTGCGCCGCCTCTGCAACGCCACCAGCGCCAGCGCCAGCGTCACGCACACCACCATCACGCCAATCATCGGATTGACGCCCAGCAGGAAGCCCAGCGTCACGCCCAGCAAGGCCGAATGGGCCAGCGTGTCGCCGAAATAGGCCATGCGCCGCCACACCACGAAGGAGCCCAGCGGCCCGGCCAGCAGGGCGATGCCACCGCCGGCCAGCAGGGCGCGGATCACGAACTCATCCATGGCAGCAATCCCCGTCATGGTCATGCACGACCTTGCCATCCTCGGCATGGGCGTGGTCGTGGTGATGGACATAGACGGCCAGATCGCGGGCATGGCCGCCGAACAGCGCGTGATATTCCGGATGGCGGCTGACATCCTCCGGCCGGCCGGAACAGCAGACATGGCTGTTCAGGCAGATCACCCGGTCGGTGCGCGCCATCACCGTGTGCAGGTCGTGGCTGACCAGCAGCACGCCGCAGCCGCGCCGCTGCCGCACCTGGGCGATGCGGTTGAACAGCTCCGCCTGCCCATGCACGTCCACAGCCTGGTCGGGTTCGTCCAGCACCAGCAGGTCCGGTTCACCCAGCAGGGCGCGGGCCAGCAGCACCCGCTGCATCTCGCCACCGGAAATCGTCTGCACCGCCGAGTCTGCAAGCCGCGTCACCCCGGCCTCTTCCAGCGCCGCCTCCACCTTGTCGGCGGTCACCGGCCGCCACAACGCCAGGAATCGGCGCACGGTCAGCGGCAGTGTGCGATCCACCGACAGCCGTTGCGGCATGTAGCCGACGCGCAGGTTGGGGCGCCGCAGCACCCGCCCGCCGTCGGGCGCCACCAGCCCCAGCACGGCACGGACCAGCGTCGTCTTGCCGGCGCCGTTCGGGCCGATCAGCGTCACCACCTCCCCCGGCTGGACGGCGACGTTGACGCGGTCCAGCACGGTGCGGCGGCCGAAACGGACGGTCAGATCCTCGGTCCAGGCAAGCGGGCCGGCGACCAGCGCGGACGCATCCCGGGAAAGAGCGGGTGTTGACATGTTATGTTATAACGTGACACCAGTTGAGCGTGACTTCCCTATGCGCTGAAACCAGCGACCTGTCCAGCAAGTCGAGAGGATCCCTCCCATGCGTCGATTCGCGCTGTCCACCCTTTTGACCGGCACAATGAGCGCTCTCGTCGCCACCACCGCCCTACCGGCCTGGGCAGAGGCGCCGAAGGTGGTGGTGTCGATCAAGCCGATCCATTCCCTTGTCGCTTCGGTCATGCACGGGGTGGGCGAGCCGGTTCTGCTGGTCCGTGGCGGCGCCTCCCCGCACAGCTACACGATGAAGCCGTCGGACGCGAAGGCGCTGTCCGCTGCCGATCTGGTGGTCTGGGTCGGTCCCGAACTGGAGGGCTTCCTGGAAAAGCCCTTGCAGGCCAACGCGCCGAAGGCGACGCGGCTGACCCTGATGGACCTGAAAGGCCTGACCCTGCTGCAAGCCCGCGAGGGCGGCGCCTGGGAAGCCCACGACCATGGCCATGAGCAGCACGGCCATGCCGACGAACATGAAGAGCTGAACAGCCACATCTGGCTCGATCCCGCCAACGCCCGCGCCATCGTCACGGCGACGGCGGACGCGCTGGCCGCCAAGGACCCGGCCGATGCGGAGGCCTACCGCACCAACGCCGACCGCACGCTGCAGGCGCTCGACGCGCTGGATGCGGAGCTGAAGGCCACGCTGACACCGGTGAAGGACAAACCCTTCGTCGTCTTCCACGACGCCTACCAGTATTTCGAGGCGCGCTACGACCTGTCGGCGGTGGGATCGATCACCGTCAGCCCGGACCGTCGTCCCTCGGCCAAGCGGCTGTCCGCCATCCGCGCCAAGATCGCCGGGCTGAACGCCGCCTGCGTCTTCTCCGAACCGCAGTTCGAACCGACGCTGGTCCGCACGGTGGTCGAGGGCACCAAGGCCAAGACCGGCGTGCTCGACCCCGAGGGCGCCGACCTGCCGGAGGGCGAGGCGCTCTACCCCACCCTGATGCGCAATCTCGCCGCATCGCTGCGCGGCTGCCTTGGTGCTTAAGCCCCGGCCGGGCCTGTGCTAAACCGCTGGGAGGGCGGGAAGGTACGGCCGGAAGATCTGGCCGGCAGAGCTGAACGGAGGACGGGCGTCATGAAGATCGGTGTCGTCGGGTGCGCGGGGCGCATGGGCCAGATGCTGGTGCGCGAGATCGCGGCGACCGCGGGCTGCACGTTGGCCGGCGGGACCGAGCGGGTGGGCGGCCCGGCGCTGGGCAAGGATATCGGCATTCTGGCCGGGCTGGAGCCACTGGGCGTGACCGCCATCGACGACCCGGTCGCCCTGTTCGCGGAGGCGGACGCGGTGATCGACTTCACCAGCCCCGAATCGACGGAGCGGCACGCCGCGCTGGCCGCCCAGTCGGAAACCGTGCTGGTCGTCGGCACCACCGGCCTGAACCCGTCGCAGCAGGCGGCCATCGCCGCCGCCGCCACCCACACCGCCATCGTCCAGTCGCCCAACATGTCGCTGGGCGTCAACCTGCTGCTGGCGCTGGTGGAGCAGGTCGCCCACGCGCTGGACGACGACTTCGACATCGACATCCTGGAAATGCACCACCGCCGCAAGGTCGATGCGCCGTCGGGCACCGCGCTCGGCCTCGGCCGTGCCGCAGCGGCCGGACGCGGGGTGGCGCTGGAGGATGTCTGGCAGAAGGTGCGCGACGGCCACACCGGCGCCCGCCCGCGCGGCGAGATCGGCTTCGCCACCCTGCGCGGCGGCGACGTCATCGGCGACCACACCGTGATCTTCGCCAGCGAAGGCGAGCGGGTCGAGCTGACCCACAAGGCATCCGGCCGCCAGATCTACGCCAAGGGCGCCGTCCGCGCCGCCCTGTGGGCGCAGGACAAGACGCCCGGCCTCTACAGCATGCGCGACGTGCTGGGCGTCTGACCCCAATAGCGCTTGCGACAGGGGCGGCAGGTCCTACACCCCCGCCCCCTCGCGCTCCAGCACCGCCAGGAAGGCGTCGACCACGCGCGGGTCGAAATGGCTGCCGGCCTCCGCCCGCAGCAACTCCAGAACCTCGCCGATGTCCCACGCCTTCTTGTAGGGACGACGGTGCAGCAGCGCGTCGAACACGTCGGCGACGGCGACGATGCGGCCGGCCAGCGGAATGGCGTCGCCGGCCAGCCCCTGCGGATAGCCGCTGCCGTCGAACTTCTCGTGATGGCTCTCCGCGATCTCCGCTCCCATCGACAGATAGCCGCGGCGGTCGCCGCCGCAGGCGTCGCGCAGGATGTTGCCGCCGATGGACGCATGGTCGCGCATCACCGCCATCTCCGCCTCGTCCAGCCGGCCCGGCTTGCGCAGGATGGCGTCGGGGATGCCGACCTTGCCGACGTCGTGCAGCACGCTGGCCAGCCCGATGGTGTCGCAGAACCAGTCGTCAAGCTCCTCCGCGAAGGCATTGCGGGCGTACAACTCGCGGGCGATGGCGGTGGCCCAGCGGCCCAGCCGCTTCACATGGTCGCCGGTGACCTCGTCCTTGTATTCGGCCAGCTTGCCCAGCGCATGGACGGTGGCGATCTGCGCCTGGTTCAGCCGTTCATAGAGCCGCAGATTGTCCAGCCCGACCGCCGCCTTGGTGCAGAGCAACTCCACCAGCGGCCGGTCGCCCTCGGCGAACGGGCCGCCGAGCAGGCAGAGCGCCAGCGGTGCCGCATCGCGGCTGCGCAACACCGTCACCCCATGCCGGCTCCCCCAGCGCGCTTGACCATCGCCCAGCGCCGCCACGATGTCGGCCGCAACCTCCGCCGGCAGGTCGGCCGGCAGTCCGGCCTCCGCCAGGATCGACGGCTGGTCGCCCTCCCCCATCCCGCACAGGATGGCGGACTGGACATCGGTCAGCAGCGCCGCCGCCCGACCGACCAGCCCGGCGAGGAATTGCGAGCGCGAGCGCAGCCCGGCCAGATGATCGGCCGCCTCCATCACCCGCTCCAGCCCCTGCCGGCCGCGCTCGATGGTGGCGATGTGCTGGTAGGAGCGCAATGCTGCGACGGCGGCGGTGTAGAGCTTCTGCGCCGTCAGCTCGCTCTTCGCCTTGTAGTCGTTGATGTCGTAGGCGGCGATCACCTGCCGTTCCGGCGCCTGCCCCGGCTGGCCGGTGCGCAGGATGATGCGGACCTGCCGGTTTCCCATCTCCTCGCGGATATGGCGGACCAGCTTCAGACCGGCATCGTCGGTCTCCATCACCACGTCCAGCAGGATGGCGGCGATGCCCGGATGCTCGACCAGCAGCGACCGCGCCTGCCGCGCGGTGTAGGCCGACAGGAAACGGACCGGCCGCTCCTCGAAGCTCATTTCGCCCAGCACGACGCGGGTGATGGCATGGACCTCGTGGTCGTCGTCGACGATCAGGATCAGCCAGGGCGGATTGCGCCGCCAGCCGTCTCCATCATGATCGGCGGCGTCTTCGGTCTCGGCGGCGAATTCCAGCACATCGCTTGCCGGTTCCCGCCGGCGATCATCCATGCCGTCGCCGTTCCCGCCCCTGTCGCAGCCGTCGGCCATCACCGCCCCCGCGGTTCGATTCGCTCGGCCGGCATTCCGAAAATTTACCGGCGCGTGCATCTCCCAATGCGCCAACAATTTTCGATGAAGCCATCACGATCTGTCAACAAACCGGCGTCGGCGTCAGGCCGTCCGCTTCCAGGCGACGGTCAGCAGCCCGGCCGCCATCAGCAGCGACCCGCCGACCCGGTTGACCGCCCGCTGCACCGACGGCCTCCGCACCGCGCGCCGCGCCGCCGAAGCCAGCAGGGCATAGCCGGCGGCGTTCAGCGTCGCCAGCACCAGGAAGGTCGCCTCCATCACCACCATCTGCCCGGTCAGCGGCCGGCCGGTGTCGAGGAACTGCGGCAGGAAGGCGACGAAGAAGACGATGCTCTTGGGGTTCAGCGCGGTGACGGCATAGGTGTGCAGCATCATGCGCCAGGGCCGCACCGCCGATTCGTCGGCCACCGTCTCCACCCCCTTGACCGGCGCCCGCCACAGCTTGATGCCGAGATAGACCAGATAGGCGGCGCCAATCCATTTCAGCACGGTGAACAGCGCCGCCGAGGTCGACAGCAACACCCCCAGCCCCAGCATCGAGGCGGTCATCGCGGTGAAATCGCCCAGCGCCACCCCCGCCACCGTCGCCATCGCCGATTGCCGCCCATGGCCCAGCGCATAGGACACGACGATCAGCACCGTCGGTCCGGGGATCATCAGCATGATGGCGGAGGCGGCGGCGAAGGCGAGCCACAGATCGGGGGACATCGGACGGGTCTCCGGGTAGAGCCAAGGACCCGTCCATCAATCCACAGCGCGGCGGCCGGCGCAATGGCTGGCTGGCGGCCGACTGGCGTCAAATCCGCCGCAGCGGACGCCAGGCGCTCCACACCCCGGCCAGGAAGGGCAGAGCCAGCAGGATCTGCAGGGCCGCCCAGCCCAGCGCCTCCCAGTTCGGCCGCGTCCAATCGACCTCGTGCAGCGCCTCCATGAAGGGAAGCTGGCCGTAGATCAGCGATTCCAGCGGCACGAAGCCCTCCGCCAGCACCGTCAGCAGCGCCCCCAGCAGCAAGGAGAAGCCCAGGGCCGACTCGACCGGCAGGCGGCGGACGGCGCCGCACAGGCCGCGCGGTTCGCCGTCGGCGGTGGGGACGGCCGGGCGGAACAGACTGGCGATGCCCAGCGCGTTGCGCGTCTCCGTCCCGACCGGCCGGCGGGCGGCGCGGATCAGCCCAAGCGCCGGCAGCGCCACCGCCGGGATCAGCAGATACGGGTTGGGGAAGTCGCGATAACGGCCGTCGAAGACGATCAGCAGCGACCAGACCAGCGCCACCGCGCCCAGCGCGACGGCGCTCCACCGCCCCACCCGCTCGGTGCGGGTCAGGGCCGGGCGGGCGTGGCGCAGGCCGACCAGCGGCTCGCGCGCCAGACCGCCGCTCGCCAACGTGCGGTGGGCGGTCAGCAGCACCGCCAGCGCCAGCGCGGCGGTCAGCGCCAGCATGACCACGGCCAGCGTGGTGTCCTGCCAGTAATGCTTGCCATGCTCCGCCACAAAGGCGGCACGGACATAGAGGGTGGACAGCGCCTGCGCCAGCAGGATCAGCGCCACCCAGCCGGTGCCCGGCAGATGGCGGCGCAGCAGCGCCAGCCCGCCCAGCAGCACCAGCGCCAGCCCGCTCGACACCGCGAACAGCCAGGGCCACGCGACATTGCCGACCACCGGCCCGGCCAGCGAGAATTTCGGCGTGCGATCGGCGTTGTAGAGGCCCCAATGGCCGCCGACCGTGCCCTCGAGCTTCGCCTTCCATTCCTGGTCGAAGGCCTCGATCACGTTGTAATCGAAGCCCTCCTGCTCGGCCATGCGGACGAAGGCGTTGACGAACTTCGCCTTGTTGACCAGCCCCGGCACGGCGGCCCCGCGCGAGCGGCCCTGCGTCGGCCAGCCGGTCTCGCCGACCAGGATCGGCTTGCCGGGGAAACGGTGGGCGATGGTGCGGTAGCTCTGGCGGATGCGCTCGGTCGCGCCCTCGACGCCGGCCGGCACGTCCTCCCAATAGGGCAGCAGATGGATGGTCAGGTAATCGACGTGGGAGGATATCTGCGGGTATTTCAGCCACCATTCCCACACGTCGGCATAGGACACCGGCTGCTTCACCGCCGCCTTGACGCGGTCGATGTAGCCGGCGACCTGCTCCGGCGTCAGCTCGCGGCGCAGCAGCACCTCGTTGCCGACGATGACGCGGGTGATGACGTCGGGATAGCGGTTGGCGAGGTCGATCAGCGAGGCGATCTCCGCCTCGTTCTTGTCGGTCCGGGAGGACAGCCACGCCCCCATGGTGACCTGCAGACCATGCTTGCGCGCCAGTTCCGGCACCACCTGCAAGCCTTCCAGCGAGGTGTAGGTGCGGATGCCGGCCACCTGCGGCGCGAGGGCGACCATGTCCTCCTCGATCTGTGCGGTGGAGGGCAGGACGCCGGTCAGCGGGCTCTGCCCGTCGCGGAAGGGCGCGAAGGACACGCTGCGCAGCTTGCCCCCCGGCGGCGGATCGAGCGGCACCGGGCGGTTGGGCAGGGACCAGACGGCGAGATTCGCGAGGCCGGCGACGATCATCGCGGCGAGGATGAGGATCAGGCGCATGGGCGGGATGTCTACACCAAAGGCTTGACGGTTTGAACGGTGACCGTCGCACCAACAGGCCAGACGGCGATTTTATTCACCGGGTGCGGACAGAAAATGGGCGCGCCCCCCGGAGGAAGCGCGCCCAGTCGGTCAAGGATTGAGTGACGTGCCTTCGTCACGGAATGGTAAACCGGCGGGAGGGGGAGTTTATTCCGGCGGGAAGTGTGACTTTGTGGGGAAGTCCTTGGCCCCCTCCCTAACCCTCCCCCACCTTTTGTGGGAGAGGGGACTGCCGCCGCTCTTGCACTTACTCCCTCTCTCGCGGAACGCGGGGGAGGGTTGGGGAGGGGGCATTCGTAAGACGACACCCCCCAATCTCACCGCTCCACGAACGCCTTCTCGATGACGAATCCGCCCGGCTCGCCGTTGGTGCCCATGACGAAGCCGCGCTTTTCCATCATCGCGGTGGTCTCGGCCAGCATCGCCGGGCTGCCGCAGATCATCACGCGGTCCTTCTCGGCGTCCAGTTCCGGCAGGCCCAGGTCGGTGAACAGCTTGCCGGTTTCCATCAGCGTGGTCAGCCGGCCCTGGTTGCGGAAGGGCTCGCGCGTCACGGTCGGGTAATAGAGCAGCTTTTCCTTCACCTGCTCGCCGAAGAACTCGTTCTCCGGCAGGCTGTGGTGGATCAGGTCGTCATAGGCCAGCTCCGCCACGGTACGGGTGCCGTGGGTCAGGATCACCCGGTCGAACTTCTCGTACATCTCCGGGTCCTTGATGATGCTGAGGAACGGCGCCAGGCCGGTGCCGGTGCTCAGCAGATACAGGTTCCGCCCGGGAAGCAGGTTGTCGGTGATGAGCGTGCCGGTCGCCTTGCGGTTCACCAGCAGCGTGTCGCCTTCCTTCAGGTGCTGCAGGCGCGAGGTCAGCGGGCCGTCCTGCACCTTGATGCTGAAGAACTCCAGCGTCTCCTCGTAATGGGCGCTGACGAGGCTGTAGGCGCGCAGCAGGGGCCGGCCTTCGACCTCCAGCCCGATCATGGTGAACTGCCCCGGCAGGAAGCGGAAGGACGGATCGCGCGTGGTGGTGAAGCTGAACAGCGTGTCGGTCCAGTGGTGAACGGTCAGCACGCGCTCTTTGATCAAGTTGCTCATGGGGCGTTCCAAAACCTGTCGAGGCCAACTCGGTTGGCAATGTTCAATACCAAAGTCCGGGACGCTGCGTTCAGGTGGCCGGTGCGCGAGGACGCGAGCGGAGCTGCCGCGACGCAACGGTCGAAACCTATCAACAAACCCGGTCAAAGGCCACGGATTTCTACCAGTCGAATGACGGGCTTTCCGGCAAACAACACAAACGACGCCGTACAACATTGATCCCGGTCAATTCGCCCGCTATTCCGCTCCTTATTCTGCGCTGGGCGGCGCGAACAGATAGGGGGAGAGGCCGCGCAGGTTCTCATCGACGATAAGCCGATGATTCAGCGGCGGAAACGCCCGCTGAGAACAGTCCAGCCGTGGGCAGAGCCGGCAATTCACGCCGATCGGCGTCGCCGCGTCGGTGTTGGACAGGTCGAACCCGTCCGCATAGGTGACCTGAGCCGCATGCTGGACATCGCAGCCGAGAGCGACGGCGAATTGCTGCGGCGGGCTGCGGTGGCCGCCGCCCGCCTTCACCACCGTGCGGGCGATGGAGAAATAGGCGGTGCCGTCCGGCATCTCCGCCATCTGGCTGTGGATCTTGCCCGGCGTGCGGAAGGCCTCATAGACGATCCAGCGCGGACAGCCGCCGCCGAAGCGGGCAAAGTGGAAACCGGCGCCGGAAAAACGCTTCGACACGTTGCCGGCGCTGTCCACCCGCATGAAGAAGAAGGGCACGCCCTTGGCCCCCGACCGGTGTAGCGTGGTCAGCCGGTGGCAGACCTGCTCGAACGACGCGTCGAAGCGCCGCCGCAGGATCTCGATGTCGTAGCGCAGCTGGGTCGCCGCCTCGTGGAAGCGGTCGTAGGGCATCAGCACCGCCGCCGCGAAATAGTTGGCCAACCCGATGCGGGTCAGCCGCCGCGCCTCGTCGTCCGACAGGTTGGCGGCGTCGACGATGCCGTTCAGCAGGTCGCGGTGGCGCAGCAGCGCGATCTGGCAGGCCAGCTGGAAGGTGCGGCCCGACGGCGCCAGCATCTCCGACAGCAGGATGCGTCGGCTGTGGCGGTCGAAGCGCCGCACGGCATAACCCATCACCTCCGACGGCAGCAGGCGGACGCGGACGCTGTGCTGGGTGTTCAGCCAGTCGACCAGCCCGCGATAGAGGTCGCCGCGCTCCAGCTTGCCGTCCTGCCACAGGCTTTCCGCCGCCGCCTCCAATTCCGGGAAATGGTTGGAATGGGCCTGGAACAGGTCGCGCACCTCGTCCTGCGGGAAGCCGGTGGCCTGCACCAGATGCAGCTTCTCGCGGTCGGCCACCCGCTCCGCCAGGGCCTGCAGATCGTCGCGCGCACCGCGGAAGCCGCGATAGAGCGCCACCACCGCCTGCCCCAGCGTCGGCGCCACCGCCGCCAGCTCACGGAAATCCTGGTTCTTGATGTCGGAGCCGTCGAACAGCGGGTCGGAGAACACCTCGCGCAAGCCCGCCACCAGCCGGCTTTCCTCATCCTCGGCGAATGCCTGCAGATCGACGCCGAACTGCTGGCCCAGCTTCAGCAGCAGCGGCACCGTCACCGGGCGCTGGTTGTGCTCGATCAGGTTCAGATAGCTGGGGGAGATGCCCAGCTGTTCGGCCATCTGCGCCTGGGTCAGGGCGTGGTCGCGGCGCAGGCGGCGGACCTTCGGACCCAGCATCGCCTTCTTTTCCATAGTCGCCACCGCGCCTCTCCGCTTTACAAGATTTACCGATTTACAGCTTTGTGAAGACGGCAGTTTACAAACGGACCTTTTTACAAACAAGGGCTTATTGCAACGCACTCAGGGCAGGTTTAAGTCTTGGTTCACGGCCGCGCTGTAAAGCGCAAGCGGCCCCGAAGACGGAAAAGTGCAGATGAAACCGGCGGGAGGAAACGCCGCTGCACAACAGCCGCAGGGACCGACAAAAGGCCCGCCCCGAGACCCCAGTTCCGCGCCGATCAACCGGGCGCACCGGACAACAAGGAACCTGACCCATGTCGCTCGATGAAAAGACCAAGGCCGCCATCCACGCCGCCCGTTACGAGGGCATCCGCCGCGACTACACCATGGACGACGTCAAGCGTCTGAGCGGCTCGGTCAAGATCGAGTACACGCTGGCAGAGCTGGGCGCCCGCCGCCTGTGGGAGCTGCTGAACACCGAGCCCTACATCAACACGCTGGGCGCGCTGACCGGCAACCAGGCGATGCAGGCGGTCAAGGCCGGCCTGAAGGCCATCTACCTGTCGGGCTGGCAGGTCGCCGGTGACGCCAACACGGCCGGCCAGATGTACCCGGACCAGAGCCTGTATCCGGTGAACTCGGTCCCGGCGGTCGTCGAGCGCATCAACAACACCTTCAAGCGCGCCGACGAGATCCAGACCTCCGAGGGCAAGGGCGACACCTACTGGTTCGCGCCGATCATCGCGGATGCCGAGGCCGGTTTCGGCGGCCCGCTGAACGCCTTCGAGCTGATGAAGTCGATGATCAAGGCCGGTGCCGCCGGCGTGCACTGGGAAGACCAGCTGGCTTCGGAGAAGAAGTGCGGCCACCTCGGCGGCAAGGTTCTGATCCCGACGCAGCAGCACATCCGCACGCTGAACGCCGCCCGTCTGGCCGCCGACGTCTGCGGCACCTCGACCCTGGTGATCGCCCGCACCGACGCTGAGTCGGCGCAGCTCATCACCTCGGACATCGACGAGCGTGACCATCCCTTCATCGATTTCGACAGCGGCCGCACCACCGAGGGCTTCTTCCGCCTGAAGAAGGGCATGGGCGTCGATCACTGCATCGCCCGCGGCCTGTCCTACGCGCCGTATTCGGACCTGATGTGGTGGGAGACCTCCAAGCCGAACCTGGACGAAGCCCGCCGCTTCGCCGAGGCCGTGCACAAGCAGTTCCCGGGCAAGATGCTGGCCTACAACTGCTCGCCGTCCTTCAACTGGAAGGCCAACCTGGACGACGCCACCATCGCCAAGTATCAGCGCGAGCTGGGCGCCATGGGCTACAAGTTCCAGTTCGTCACGCTGGCCGGCTTCCACAGCCTGAACTACTCGGCGTTCACGCTCGCCAAGGGTTACGCCGAGCGCGGCATGGCCGCCTACTCCGAACTGCAGCAGGCCGAGTTCGCGGCCGAGAAGGACGGTTACACCGCCACCAAGCACCAGCGCGAAGTCGGCACCGGCTACTTCGACGCGGTCGCCACGGCGATCTCCGGCGGCACCTCCTCGACCACCGCGTACAAGGACTCCACCGAGGCTGACCAGTTCCATTGATCGCAGGTTCCGATCATCGGGATTGGTCCGTGATCCAGTGTGCGAGCTGGATCTTTTCGAACGGCTGATGCTTTGACTTGCCGACGGCCGGGGGCCTTCCCCCCGGCCGCTTTTTTATGCCCGAACGGATCCGGCAAGGGTCATCGGCGATAATCCGTCGGTGAAGCCACGCCTCCATGGTATGGCAGCCCTGCATGGCATCAACCGGTGGTACGGCCCGGCTGGCCCGAAAGTCTTGAACTGGGCTGGAAAATGCGGACAAATCCACTGCGATGGCCGGTTTCAGGGCCGCCCCGGTCTTGGGTGCGCCGCGGAATCCCTTGTTGACTTGGGACCGCATCGGGACCAATTAAGTCCGCATGCTGAAAACAAACCGATCCGGGACGTAAAGGTCCCACACGCCGGCACCCGACTTTGGGCCACCGGCGGGCGGAACTGGCCGCCGCGCATTCCCGTGCGCGGCGATGACCGTTTCCCGACCGCCACTTGCCCCGGCGGGTTCTCCCCTGGCGGACATGCCATCGGAGATGCTCCGGCGTTCTTTGGTGAAACGATGAAAGGACAAGACAGTATGGATCAATCGCTCGCAGGAAAGTCCATCGCCATCCTCGTCTCCAACGGCTTCGAAGAAGCGGAGATGACCGAGCCGCAACGCGCCCTGATCAAGACCGGCGCGACGCTGCGGACCATCTCCACCGAGACGGGTCTGGTCAACGGCTGGCACGGCAAGTCCTGGGGCCATTACTTCCCGGTGGACAAGCATCTGAGCGAGGCGCTCGGCGCCGACTTCGACATGCTGCTGCTGCCGGGCGGTGAGCGCAGCGTGGCGAAGCTGCAGCAGTCGGCCCACACCCGCCGCATCGTCGGCCACTTCCTGGATGCCGGCAAGCCGATCGCCGCCATCGACCAGGGCATCCAGCTGCTGGCGATCCCCGGCAAGCTGCGCGGCCGCCTGCTGGCCGCCCCGGAAGCCTACCGCGCCGACCTGACCGCCGCCGGTGGCCGGATCAGCGAAGAGGCTCTGGTCGTCGACGACATCACGGTCTCGGCCCTGGGCCAGGACCAGCTGAACGAGTTCGTCGAAGCCGTGGTGAAGCTGTTCACCGAGCTGGGTTCCGTTCGCAAGGCCGCCTGATCTCCATCCTCAGCCGGTCCCGAAACGGCCGCCGCACCAACCGGGTGCGGCGGCCGTTTCGTTTTGGGGCCGTTTCCCCGCCCGCGTCCTTCCCCGGACTGTGACCATTGCCCGGTTCCCCGCGATCTCCGACCATTTCACTCACCTTCCGCGTTGATAATTTTAAACGTTCGGATTAGTAAGATTGAGGGTCGAATAATTCCTTCGGGCGGGATGTCTTCTTGCCGGAAGCTTGGCGGGGGTGCGGACAAATTGGCTAAAATTCGTGTATTCGGACGTCTCACCATCCGCGCCAAGATCATCGTCGCCGTGCTTGGCACCGTGGTGATGGCCGCCGCCTTCGGACTGTTCACGCTCAGCCGGCTGGAAATCCTAAACAATGCCGCGGAGACGATGCGCAGCCGCTCGCTGCCTGCGACCCAGCTGGCCGGTCAACTGACCTCCGCCGCGCAGAGCCATCGCATCGCCGAAGCCGCCTATGCGCTCGCCACCAACGAGATGCAGGTGAACCAGGCCGAAAAGGGCTGGACCGACGCGGTGGCCGAGGTGACGGCGCGCCGTCAGGCCGCAGGATCCCGCTTCACCGGCGGCGAGGGTGCGGCGCGGCTGGCGGCGTTCGACGAGGCCTGGACCACCTACGCATCGGCCGCCGAACGGGTGCGCGGCCTTTCGCGCGACGGGAACGCCCAATCCTCCGTCAGCGTCTTCAAGCGCCCCAGCGCCGTCGCCTTCGCCCGCGTGCAGGAGGCTTTGGACGCGCTGGTCGAGGGCACGATGGTCGACGCCGGCGCCGTCGCCGACCAGGGCGCGGCGGTCTACAACAGCGCTCACGGCATGGTGCTGGGCGGGGTGACGCTCTGCACGCTGCTGGCGCTCGGCTTCGGCGCCGTGCTGGTGCGCGGCATCTCCCGCCCGATCCTCGATGTCGCCAGTTCGCTGGAACGGCTGGCCGCCCGCGATTTCACCGCCAGTTTCGAAGAGGGCCGCCGCGACGAGATCGGCCGCATGGCCACCGCCGCCCGCGTTTTCCGCGACACCATGCTCGACACCGAACGCCTGCAGCAGGAGCAGGAGCGGCTGAAGACCGCCGCCGCCGAGGAACGCCGCCGCGAACTGCGCACGCTCGCCGACGGCTTCGAGGCGACGGTGAAGCGCCTTGTCGAGGCGCTGTCGGCCTCCACCACCGAGATGACCGCCGCCGCCGCAGCGATGGCCGAGGGTGCCGCCGAGACGGCGCGCCATTCCGACGCGGTGTCGTCGGCGGCCGGCCGTGCCTCGGCCAATGTCGACAGCGTCGCCGCCGCCACCGCCGAACTGTCGGCCAGCTTCGCCGGCATCTCGCAGCTGGTCGCCGATTCCGCCGGCATCGCCGCCGACGCCACCCGCGATGCCGAACGCAGCACCGCCGTGATGGGCAGCCTTGCCGAAGCCGCCGAGGAGATCGGCAAGGTGGTCGACATGATTTCCGGCATCGCCGGCCAGACCAACCTGCTGGCGTTGAACGCCACCATCGAGGCGGCCCGCGCCGGAGAGGCCGGCAAAGGCTTCGCCGTCGTGGCGAGCGAGGTCAAGCAGCTCGCCGGCCAGACCGCCAAGGCGACCGCCGAGATCCAGGCGCGCATCGCCGAAATCCAGAGCGCGTCGGGCACCGCGGTCGACACCATCGGCGCCGTCACCCGCACCATCGCCCGCCTGAACGAGATCGCCAGCGAGGTCGCCGCCGCGGTCGAACAGCAGAGTGCCGCAGTGGGCGAGATCGCCGCCAACATCCAGGACGCCGCCGACGGCACCCGCACGGTTTCCGACAACATCGCCGCCGTCACCGCCGCCGCCGCGTCCGCCGAACAGGCGAGCAGCGTCATGGTGCGGTCGGTCGACACCGTCACCGGCGATGCCGGTCGGATGCGGCAGGAGGTGGACGGGTTCCTGGGGGCATTGCGGGCGTCGTAAGCCCCCATCGATTCTCCTCTGCCTACGGCGAGCCCGAGGGCCGTCGCAAATACCGTAAAGCAAGCCGGACACCCGTCGGACAGATAGGGGGCCGGCAGAGGGCGCATGCGGACGTGGCGGACTCTTGCCACTCCGCCGCCCAAACCAGAGCGCCGTTGTCGGTTATGAGCCCGGCAGCGCCCCTCCCCCTTCGTCTTGCCTCTTCTGCATCGCACAAAAACTTAAAATCCGCATCGACTGTGTATCGGTGCAGGCCCACGCACGCCCTCATCCGGTCGAGCGAGACCAAAGACATGCGCTGAATCGCGAAGGCAAGTTTCTGATTTTCAAAAGAATTTTTGAGACCTGCCACCCCACCCCAAAAGCGACACACAAATCCGCTTTACAGTCTTTGATCTGTATCATATTTTGCTTTCAGAAAATGTTCGCTGGACACGCGATCCATCTCGGGGATGCCGATGTACACGCAGGGTTTGGATGCCAAGACCGAGCAGGGCGCTCAACCGTCTCCCCGCTTGGTGACGGAACAGGACGCCGCTCTCCAGGGCCGCTTCCAGGAGCGCGTCGACGCCGAAGAGAAGATCGAACCGCGCGATTGGATGCCGGAGGGCTACCGCCGCACGCTGGTCCGCCAGATCTCGCAGCACGCCCATTCGGAAATCGTCGGCATGCTGCCGGAAGGCAACTGGGTCACCCGCGCGCCGACTCTGCGCCGCAAGGTGGCCCTGCTGGCCAAGGTGCAGGACGAGGGCGGGCACGGCCTCTATCTCTACAGCGCCGCCGAGACGCTGGGCGTGTCGCGCGACGAGCTGGTCGGCCAGCTGCTGTCGGGCAAAGCCAAGTATTCCAGCATCTTCAACTACCCGACCCCGACCTGGGCCGACATCGGCGCCATCGGCTGGCTGGTCGACGGCGCTGCGATCATGAATCAGGTGCCGCTCTGCCGCTGCTCCTACGGCCCCTATGCCCGCGCCATGGTCCGCATCTGCCGGGAGGAGAGCTTCCACCAGCGCCAGGGCTACGAGCTGATGCTGGCGCTGGCCCAGGGCACGCGGGAGCAGAAGCGGATGGCGCAGGACGCGCTAAACCGCTGGTGGTGGCCGTCGCTGATGATGTTCGGCCCGTCGGACGACCAGTCCGCCCACTCCGCCCAGAACATGGCCTGGAAGATCAAGCGCTTCTCCAACGACGAGCTGCGCCAGCGCTTCGTCGACGCCACGGTGCCGCAGGCCGAGTTCCTGGGCCTGACCATCCCGGACCCGGAGCTGCGCTTCAACGCCGAGACCGGCCATTACGAATTCGGCGCCATCGACTGGACCGAGTTCAACGAGATCCTGAAGGGCAACGGCCCCTGCAACCGCGAGCGCATCGAGGCCCGCCGCAAGGCGTGGGACGACGGCGCCTGGGTGCGCGAGGCCGCCGTCGCCCATGCCGCCAAACGCAAGCAGCGCGCCCTGAAGAAGGCCGGCTGACCAAAGAATTCCGAGGGAACGAGACCATGGATCGTAAGGACTGGCCGCTGTTCGAGATCTTCATCCGGCCGAAGAACGGGTTGTCGCACAAGCATGTCGGCAGCCTGCACGCCGCCGACGCCCGCATGGCGCTGGACAACGCCCGCGACGTCTACACCCGCCGCGGCGAGGGCGTCAGCATCTGGGCGGTCCCCGCCGCCAGCATCGCCGCCTCCGACCCCTCGGAGAAGGCCAGCCTGTTCGATCCGGCCGACGACAAGGTCTATCGCCACCCGACCTTCTACGACATCCCTGCAGACGTGAAGAACATCTGATGAGCATGGATCTCAAAGAGGCCCTGTTCGCATACACGCTGCGGCTGGGCGACACGTCGCTGGTGCTGGGGCACCGGCTGTCGGAATGGTGCGGCCATGCGCCGGAGCTGGAAGAGGACATCGCGCTGACCAACGTCGCGCTCGACCTCGTCGGCCATGCCCGCATGCTGCTGACCTATGCCGGCGAGCTGGAGGGCAAGGGCCGCGACGAGGATCGCCTCGCCTACCGGCGCGACGTCTTCGACTACCGCAACCACCTTCTGGTCGAGCAGCCGAACCGCGACTTCGGCCACACCATCGTCCGCCAGTTTCTGCACGATGCCTGGTCGGTGGGGCTGTATGAGCGGCTCTGCGCCTCCAAGGACGAGACGCTGGCCGGCATCGCCGCCAAGGCGGTGAAGGAGGTGCGCTACCATGTCCGCCACAGCGGCGACTGGCTGGTGCGGCTGGGCGACGGCACCGACGTCAGCCACGCCAAGGTTGCCGACGCGCTCGGTCGCCTCTGGCCCTACACCGGCGAGATGTTCGAGCGTGACGAGGCCGAACAGGCGCTGGTCGCCGCCGGCATCGTCCCCGACCCGGCCGAGATGAAGGCCGCCTGGACCGCCCGCGTCGAGGCGGTGCTGGAGGAGGCGACGCTCGACCGCCCGGCCGACGGCTGGATGCAGAAGGGCGGCCGCCGCGGCGAGCACAGCGAGCATCTCGGCTATTTGCTGGCCGAGATGCAGTTCCTGCCGCGCGCCTATCCCGACGCGACCTGGTGAGGCCGAGATGCCGGATGCAGCAGGCTGCTGGGGACCGGAACCGGGCGCCGATGCGGTCGTAAAGGCCGCCTGGGACGCGCTGGCCGGGGTGATGGATCCGGAGATTCCGGTGCTGAGCATCGTCGATCTCGGCATTGTCCGCGCGGTGTCCGCCGACGCGGAAGGGCGGCTGTCGGTGGCGCTGACGCCGACCTATTCCGGCTGCCCCGCCACCAATGTCATCGTTCTGGAGGCGGAAACCGCGCTGGCCCGTGCCAAGCTCGACGCCCGCGTCTCGGTGGTGATCGCCCCGCCCTGGACGACCGACTGGATCAGCGACACCGGCCGCGAAAAGCTGGCCGAGGTCGGCATCGTCCCGCCGCCGGCATCCGGCAAGCGGTCGCTGACCGCGCCCGACGAGGTGATCGCCTGCCCGCGCTGCGGATCGCAGGACACCCGCCAGATCAGCCGCTTCGGCTCCACCGCCTGCAAGGCGCTGCACGCCTGCAACGCCTGCCTCGAACCGTTCGACGTGTTCAAATGCCATTGAGTGCTTTCGGTGGATGCCCCCTCCCCAACCCTCCCCCGCTTTGCGGGAGAGGGAGCACGCGCCAGATCGACGGCAGTCCCCTCTCCCGCAATCGGACCGGCCTCCGGCCGGCCGAGAGCGGGGGAGGGTTAGGGAGGGGGCATCGTCGCATCCGCTCCACAAGGATCCCGAGCCCATGACCACCCCCAGCTTCCACCCGCTGACCATCCGCGAGTGCCGCCGGGAGACCGCGGACACCGTGTCGATCGCCTTCGACGTGCCGGCCGATCTCGCCGATCGCTTCCGCTTCGTCCAGGGCCAGTACCTGACCCTCAAGACCCACATCGGGAACGAGGAGGTGCGGCGCTCCTACTCCATCTGCTCCGGCGTGGATGAGGGCGAACTGCGCGTGGCGGTGAAGAAGGTCGATGGCGGCCTGTTCTCCACCCACGCCAACCAGTCGCTGGCGCCCGGCGCGGTGCTGGAGGTGATGACGCCGATGGGGCGCTTCCACACCCCCATCGACCCGAACGCGGCGCGCACCTATGTCGCCTTCGCCGCCGGCAGCGGCATCACCCCGGTGATGTCGATCCTGAAGACCGTGCTGGCGCAGGAGCCGAAGAGCCGGTTCGTCCTGGTCTACGGCAACCGCACCGTCTCCTCCATCATCTTCCGGGAAGAGCTGGAGGATCTGAAGAACCGCTACATCGGCCGGCTGGTCATCCACCATGTGCTGAGCCGCGAGCCGGAAGAGGCCGGGCTGCTGGGTGGCCGCATCGGCGCCGGTCTGGTGCACGAACTCTGCGCCGGTCCCTTGAAGGCGGAAGACATCGACGCGGCCTTCCTCTGCGGCCCCCAGCCGATGGTGGAGGAGGTGCGCGACGCCCTGGCCGCCTGCGGCACGCCGCCTGCCAACATCCACGTCGAACTGTTCGGCACCACGACCCCGGCGCGCCCGACGGTCAGGAAGGTGGCGACCGACACCCCCACCGACGCCGCGACCATCGCCATCCTGCAGGACGGCAAGCGCAAGGAATTCACGCTGCCCTATGACGGCGAGAGCATCCTCGACGCCGCCCACCGGCATGGCGCCGACCTGCCCTATTCCTGCAAGTCCGGCGTCTGCTGCACCTGCCGCGCCAAGGTCCGCGAAGGCAAGGTGGAGATGGCCGAGAACTACTCGCTGGAGCCGTGGGAGGTCGAGGCCGGCTATGTCCTGACCTGCCAGTCGCGCCCGCTGACCGAACGGGTCGTCATCGACTTCGACGCCGCCTGATCCGACGCCGCCTAATCAACGAGAAAAAGGAAACGCCCCGCCATGACCACCACCCCGCAGAGTCTGTTCGAGACGCACGAGGCGACGCTGCAGAAGGCCGTCGAGGCCTGCCGCAGCCGCGCCTATTGGTCGGCCTTCCCCGAAATGCCGAGCCCGCGCGCCTATGGCGAGACGGCGGCGGCGGATGGCGAGGCGGCCTTCGCGGCCTACCGCGACAAGCCCTTCGAACTGGACCAGCCGGGCGTCACCGGCGCCAAGGGGGGCATGGTGGGTGGCGAGCGCTCGCCCTTCGGCTTCGACCTCGGCATTACCTATCCGGTGTCGGACGTCGATGCACTGGTGAAGGCGGCCAAGGCGGCGATGCCGGGCTGGCGCAAGGCCGGGCCGAACGGCCGCGCCGGCGTCTGCCTGGAAATCCTCAAGCGGTTGAACGCCCGCAGCTTCGAGATCGCCAACGCGGTGATGCACACCACCGGGCAGGCCTTCATGATGGCCTTCCAGGCCGGTGCCCCGCATGCCCAGGACCGCGGGCTGGAGGCCGTCGCCTATGGCTGGAAGGCGATGACCGACCAGACCCCGACGGCGCGCTGGGAGAAGCCGCAGGGCAAGAACCCGCCGCTGGTGATGGACAAGCGCTTCGAGGTGGTCGGCCGCGGCGTCGGGCTGGTCATCGGCTGCGCCACCTTCCCGACCTGGAACGGCTATCCCGGCCTGTTCGCCAGCCTCGTCACCGGCAACGCGGTGATCGTGAAGCCCGGCCCCACCGCCATCCTGCCGCTCGCCATCACCGTGAAGATCGCGCGCGAAGTGCTGGCGGAGTGCGGGCTCGACCCCAACCTCGTCACGCTGGCGATCGGCGACACCGTCGCCAAGGATCTGGCCCTGCGGCCGGAAGTGGCGGTGATCGACTACACCGGCTCCACCAGCTTCGGCGACTGGCTGGAGCAGAACGCCCGTCAGGCCCAGGTCTACACCGAGAAGGCCGGCGTCAACACGGTGGTGATCGACGGCACCGACGATCCCAAGGGCATGGTGCGCAACCTCGCCTTCACGCTCAGCCTCTATTCCGGCCAGATGTGCACGACAACCCAGGTCATCTTCGTGCCCAAGGACGGCATCCAGGCCGGCCCGGAGCGGATGAGCTTCGATCAGGTCGTCTCCGCGCTCGCCGGCGGCGTCGACAAGTTCCTGTCCGACCCGGAACGCGCCGTGGAGGTGCTGGGCGCCATCCAGTCCGACGCCACGCTGGCCCGCATCGATGAAGCCGCCAAGCTCGGCACCGTCGTGCTGCCCTCGCGCGCCATCACCCATCCGAAATTCCCCGACGCCCGCATCCGCACGCCGCTGATCCTGACCATGGATGCGGCCGACGAGGACAAGTACGGCCATGAGCTGTTCGGCCCGATCTCCATCATCGTGAGGTCCGACAGCACCGCCGACAGCCTGGAGCGCGCCGCCCGCCTGACCCGGACCAAGGGCGCGCTGACCACCGGCCTCTACAGCACCGACCCGCAGCTGATCGAGCAGGCCACCGACCTTTGCGTCGAGGCCGGCGTCGCCCTGTCGGTCAACCTGACCGGCGGCGTCTTTGTCAACCAGTCCGCGGCCTTCAGCGACTTCCACGGCACCGGCGCCAACCCGGCGGCCAATGCGGCGCTGTGCGACCTCGCCTTCGTCGCCAACCGCTTCCGCGTGGTGCAGAGCCGCGTTCCGGTTCTGGAGGCCGCCCAATGAGCGACCGGCAGACCACTGACAAGACCATCCTTCTCGACATCGCCGACGGCGTCGCCACCATCACGCTGAACCGTCCGGACCGGCTGAACAGCTTCACCGCGGCGATGCATGAGGAGCTGCGCGAGGCCGTCGGCGAGGTGCGCGAGGACAAGGCCGTGCGCTGCCTGCTGTTGACCGGCGCCGGGCGCGGCTTCTGCGCCGGGCAGGACCTGTCCGACCGCGCGGTCGCGCCGGGCGCCCAGGGCCCCGACCTCGGCGTGTCGATCGAGACCAACTACAACCCGCTGGTCCGGTCCTTGCGCGCCCTGCCGATGCCGGTGGTCTGCGCCGTCAACGGCGTCGCCGCCGGGGCGGGCGCCAACATTGCGCTGGCCTGCGACATCGTGCTGGCGGCGCGGTCGGCCAGCTTCATCCAGGCCTTCTGCAAGATCGGGCTGATCCCCGACAGCGGCGGCACCTGGACCCTGCCGCGTCTGGTCGGCCATGCCCGCGCCATGGGCCTCGCCATGCTGGGCGACAAGGTCACGGCCGAGCAGGCGGAAGCCTGGGGCATGATTTGGAAGGCGGTGGACGACGACAAGCTGATGGCGGAGGCCAGCGCGCTCGCCCGCCAGCTCGCCACCCAGCCGACGCGCGGCCTCGCCCTCATCAAGCAGGCGCTCAACGCCTCCTCAGCCAACGACCTCGACACCCAGCTGGATCTGGAACGCGACCTCCAGCGCGAGGCTGGCCGCACGCATGACTATCGCGAGGGCGTCGCCGCCTTCGTCGAGAAGCGCGCGCCGAAGTTCGAGGGGCGGTGATGGCGGCGCTCGATCCCTCCGTCACCGTCGCGGTGGTCGGAGCCGGCGCCATGGGCCAGGGCATCGCCCAGGTCGCGGCGCAGGCCGGCCACCCGGTCCTGCTGGTCGACACCCGCCCCGGCGCCGCGCAGGCCGCTGTCGAGTCCATCGCCAAGGCCCTGACCACCCTGGTCGAAAAGGGCAAGCGCACGGCGACGGAACGCGACGCCACCGTCGACCGGCTGCGTGCCGTGAACGGCCTGTCCGACCTCGCCCCCGCCGGTTTGGTGGTGGAGGCCATTGTCGAGGACCTCGACGTCAAACGCCGCCTGTTCGCGGAGCTTGAGGGCATCGTCGGCGTGGGTGCCATTCTCGCCACCAACACCTCGTCGCTGTCGGTCACCGCCATCGGCGCCGGGGTTCAGCGGCCGGAACGGCTGGCCGGCCTGCATTTCTTCAACCCGGCGCCGCTGATGGCGCTGGTGGAGATCGTCAGCGGGCTCGCCACCGATGCCGCGGTGCTCGACACGCTGTTCGACACCGCGAAGGACTGGGGCAAGAGCCCGGTGCGCTGCCGCTCCACCCCCGGCTTCATCGTCAACCGGGTCGCCCGCCCCTTCTACGCCGAAGGGCTGCGGCTGGTGCAGGAACAGGCCGCCGATCCCGCCACCATTGACGCCGTCGCCCGCGAGGCCGGCGGCTTCCGCATGGGGCCGTTCGAGCTGATGGACCTGATCGGCCATGACGTGAACTTCGCCGTCACCCGCTCCGTCCACGCCGCCTATTTCGGCGACC
Organism: Azospirillum sp. TSO5; assembly: GCF_003116065.1. Classification (NCBI taxonomy): domain Bacteria; kingdom Pseudomonadati; phylum Pseudomonadota; class Alphaproteobacteria; order Rhodospirillales; family Azospirillaceae; genus Azospirillum; species Azospirillum sp. TSO5. Next base: position 24,225 of record NZ_LGQY01000047.1, read on the forward strand.
CGCGCTTCCAGCCCTCGCTGATCCAGCAGGAGCTGGTCGAGGCCGGGCGTCTCGGCCGCAAAACCGGCCGCGGCTTTTACGACCACAGCCCCGGCGCCGCCAAGCCGGCGCCGCGCAACGCCGAACCGGCCGCCAAGCCGCAGCGTGTCACCGTGCAGGGCGACCTCGGCCCCGCAGCGTCCCTGGTCGGGCTGCTGCGCGAGGCCGGCATCGCCGTCGAGGAGACCGCCGGCACCGGCGTGCTCGTCGCCGATGGCGTCACGCTGGCGCTGACCGACGGCCGCACCGCCACCGCCCGTGCGGCGGAGGACGGCATCGCTCCGCTGGTGCTGTTCGACCTCGCGCTGGACTACGCCAAGGCCACCCGCGTGGCGCTGGCCCCCGCCGACGGCACGCCGTCCGAAGCGCTCGCCGCCGCCGCCGGGCTGTTTCAGGCGCTGGGCAAAGCGGTGTCGGTGATCGACGACGCCCCCGGTCTGGTGGTGATGCGCACCGTCGCCATGCTCGCCAACGAGGCGGCGGACGCGGCGATGCAGGGCGTCGCCAGCGCCGCCGACATCGACATCGCGATGACCAAGGGCGTGAACTACCCGCTGGGTCCGCTGGCCTGGGCCGACCGCGTCGGCCTGCCCCATGTGCTGGCCGTGCTCGACGCGCTGGCCCGCACCTACGGCGAGGACCGCTACCGCGCCTCCGCCCTGCTGCGCCGTAAAATCTCCGGAGGAAACCGCTTCCATGGCTGAGACCCACACCGATCCCCAATCCCTCGCCGAAGCGGTCGGCCGCGGCATGTACGAGCGCGACCACTGCGCCCAGGCCCATGGCATCGAGCTGCTGGAAATCGCTCCCGGCTATGCCCGCATGGCGATGACCGTGCGCAAGGACATGGTGAACGGCCACGACATCGGCCATGGCGGCATGACCTTCACGCTGGCCGACACCGCCTTCGCCTATGCCTGCAACGCGGCGAACGAGGTGACGGTGGCGGCGGGCTGCTCCATCACCTTCCCGGCTCCGGCCAAGCTGGGCGACGTGCTGACCGCCGAATGCCGGGAGGTGCACAAGCGCGGCCGCTCCGGCGTCTACGACGTCACCGTCACCAACCAGGACGGCACGGTGGTCGGCCTGTTCCGCGGCCAGTCGGCACGCATCGCGGGGACCGTGATTCCGGTGGCCTGAAGCCAACGAAGGCAACGCCCCTGGCGGCCACGGTCACGATCCCCATCTGATAGTTTCTGGAGCGAACCATGCGTGAAGCCTACATCTGCGATGCCGTCCGCACCCCCTTCGGCCGTTACGGCGGCGGGCTGGCCCCGGTGCGCCCGGACGACCTCGCCGCGGTGCCGCTGAAGGCCCTGATGGAGCGCAACCCCGGCGTCGAATGGTCCGCCGTCGACGACGTGATCCTCGGCTGCGCCAACCAAGCCGGCGAGGACAACCGCAACGTCGCCCGCATGGCAGCATTGCTGGCCGGCCTGCCGGTCGCCGTGCCCGGCACCACGGTCAACCGCCTCTGCGGCTCCGGTATGGACAGTATCGGCATGGCCGCCCGTGCCATCAAGGCGGGCGAGGCCGAGCTGATCGTCGCCGGCGGCGTCGAAAGCATGACCCGCGCCCCCTTCGTCATGGGCAAGTCCGACAGCGCCTTTTCCCGGCAGGCGGAGATCTTCGACACCACCATCGGCTGGCGCTTCGTCAATCCGCTGATGAAGGCGAAGTTCGGCATCGACAGCATGCCGGAGACGGCGGAGAACGTCGCCGCCGACTACGCCATCTCCCGCGCCGACCAGGACGCCTTCGCCGTCCGCAGCCAGCAGCGCGCCGGCCGCGCCCAGGAATCGGGCCGCCTCGCCCGCGAGATCGTCCCCGTCTCCATCCCCCGCCGCAAGGGCGAGCCGACCATCGTCGCCGCCGACGAGCATCTGCGCCCCGACACCACGCTGGAGACGCTGGCCAAGCTCTCCACCCCCTTCCGCAAGGAAGGCGGCAGCGTCACCGCCGGCAATGCGTCGGGCGTCAATGACGGCGCCGCCGCGGTGATCGTCGCCTCGGCCGACGCGGTCAAGCGCTATGGCCTGACGCCGCGCGCCCGCGTCGTCGGCACCGCGGTGGCCGGCGTGGCGCCGCGCGTCATGGGCATCGGCCCGGCCCCGGCGACGCAGAAGCTGCTGGCCCGCCTCGGCCTCTCCATCGGCGACGTCGACGTGATCGAGCTAAACGAGGCCTTCGCCGCCCAGGGCCTCGCCGTGCTGCGCATGTTGGGCCTGCCCGACGATGCCGAGCATGTGAACCCCAACGGCGGCGCCATCGCGCTGGGCCACCCGCTTGGCGCCAGCGGCACCCGTCTGGTCGCCAGCGCGGTGATGGAACTGGAGGACCGCAAGGCGACCCGCGCGCTCTGCACCATGTGCATCGGCGTCGGCCAGGGCATCGCCATGATGGTGGAGCGGGTCTGAACAAAAATCGGCATCACCGGCCGCCAAGCGCCGGGCATCAGTACGAAGGGGAGAAGCGCACCATGTCCATCATGACCGATACCGGCGTTAACCAGGGCGCGAAAGCCGGCATGGACCGCTACGAGTTCGCCAGCCGTGACGAGATCGTGGCGATGCAGACGGAGCGGCTGGCATGGTCGCTCCGCCATTCCTACGCCAACGTCGCGCCCTTCCGCGCCAAGTGCGAGGCGAAGGGCGTCCATCCCGACGACTTCAAGGAGCTGAAGGATCTGGCGCTGTTCCCCTTCACCGTGAAGGACGACCTGCGCCAGGCCTATCCCTTCGGCATGTTCGCCGTGCCGATGGAGGACATCGTGCGCGTCCATGCCTCCAGCGGCACCACCGGGCGGCCGACGGTGGTCGGCTACACCAAGGGCGACATCGACGTGTGGGCGGAGGTCGTCGCCCGCTCCATCCGCGCCGCAGGCGGCACGCGCGGCGACAGGGTGCACATCGCCTACGGCTACGGCCTGTTCACCGGCGGCCTCGGCGCCCATTACGGGGCGGAGCGGCTGGGCTGCACCGTCATCCCGATGTCGGGCGGCCAGACCGAAAAGCAGGTCCAACTGATCCAGGACTTCAAGCCGACCATCATCATGGTCACGCCGTCCTACATGCTGAACATCGCCGACGAGATGCGCCGCCAGGGCATCGACCCGCGCAGCACCAGCCTGCGCGTCGGCATCTTCGGCGCCGAGCCCTGGACCGGCGCGCTGCGCGAGGAGATCGAGCGCACCTTCAACATCCACGCCGTCGACATCTACGGCCTGTCGGAGGTGATGGGTCCGGGCGTGGCGTCGGAATGCGTCGAGACCAAGGACGGCCCGGTGATCTGGGAGGATCATTTCTATCCCGAGATCATCGACCCCGACTCAGGCGAGGTGCTGCCCGACGGCTCCTACGGCGAGCTGGTCTTCACCACCCTGACCAAGCAGGGCATGCCGGTCATCCGCTACCGCACCCGCGACCTGACCCGGCTGCTGCCGCCGACGGCGCGCGGCATGCGGCGGATGGACAAGATCACCGGCCGCTCCGACGACATGCTCATCATCCGCGGCGTGAACGTCTTCCCGACCCAGGTCGAGGAGCTGATCTGCAAGATCCCGGCGCTCGCCCCGCACTATGAGCTGGTGGTGAGCCGCGACGGCCACATGGACAACCTCGCCGTCCGGGTGGAGATGCACGAGGACATCCACCCGTCGGAATGGGACGGCCACGCCAAGCACCTGCAGCACTCGATCAAATCGCTGATCGGCATCAGCACCCGCGTCGAGGCCGTCGAACCCGGTGGCATCGCGCGCTCCATCGGCAAGGCCAAGCGCGTTCAGGACCTGCGTCCGAAGGCTTGAGGTCAGCCCTTCTGCGACAGCAGCGGGAAGGCGTCCAGAACACCGGTCAGCAGGATCTGGACGCCGACGCAGAACAGCAGGAAGGCGAACAGCCGCGTCAGCACCCGCACCCGCGTCGGACCCAGGAAGGCGACGATGCGGTCGGCGGAGCGGTAGGACAGCCAGACCAGGGCGGCGATCGCCAGCGCCGCCCCCGACATGCCCAGGAAGAACTCCATCAGCCCGCCGGCCCCGTGCGTCGGGCGGGTGGAGCCCAGCGCGATGGCGACCGAGATGGTGCCCGGCCCGGTGGTGAAGGGGATCGTCATCGGGAAGAAGGCCGATTCCGCCAGCCGGTCGTTGTCGCCGGTCGGGGCGGCCTGTTCCTGCTTGCGCGCCTCGTGCCGTTCCGGCGCGGTCAGCAGCGCCCACGCCCGTTCGGCCACCACGAAGCCGCCAGCGATCCGCAACGCCGCCATCGACACGCCGAAGAAGTTCAGCACATAGGCACCCGCCCACAGCGCGGTCAGCATGACGATGGCCGAATAGATGCTGACCAGCCCGGCCAGCCGCGCCCGGTCGCGCGGACTGCTGTCCGCCGTCACCTGACTGAAGATCAGCGCCATCGCCAGCGGATTGACGATGGAGAACAGGGCGGTGAAGGCAAGCAGGAAACTGTCGAGCATGGGACCCGTGCATTTGTCGGCCGTCCCAACAGTTAGCGGGGACGGGGCAGGACTGGCAAGGGGAAGACACGCCCTCTCCCGCCCCGGGAGAGGGCATTCCTCCACTGCCCGAAAATTCACCACCGGGACAGCCTCAGCCCGAAAATTGTGCGCCTTACGAAAAGCACACCTGCCCGAACACTGTCCACACCGTCAGTTCCTGTCTCGATGGACAAGTTTTCTCTTTGTAAAAACAAAGCTCTACCCGCTGAATACTCAACCCCATCCCATCTGGTCCGCTTCTTGCTCCCGTCCCCCGCGACAGACGACAACGCGAAGGGACGACCGCCGTGCCAGCCGCCCAGCCCGCACCGCTCACTCTGGTTCCGCCGGGCGCAGACCCCGCGCCGCGCACCATCGTCGACATCCGCAACCTGACCCTGACCTATCAGGCCGCCGATCATCCGGTCTATGCGCTGAGCGACGTCAGCCTGTCGATCGCCAAGGGCGATTTCATCTCGCTGATCGGTCCCAGCGGCTGCGGCAAGACCACGCTGATGCGCGTCGTCGCCGACCTCGAACAGCCGACCTCCGGCGAGGTGACGGTCAACGGCATGACGCCGGAACAGGCACGGCTGAAGCGCGCCTATGGCTACGTCTTCCAGGCCCCGGCGCTCTACCCGTGGCGGACGGTGGAGCGCAACGTCATGCTGCCGCTGGAAATCATGGGCCTGCCCAAGGCCGACCGGCAGCAGCGCGCCCGCGAACAGTTGGACCTCGTCGGCCTCTCCGGCTTCGAGCGCAAATTTCCCTGGCAGTTGTCGGGCGGCATGCAGCAGCGGGTGTCCATCGCCCGCGCGCTCGCCTTCAACCCCGACCTGCTTTTGATGGACGAGCCGTTCGGCGCGCTCGACGAGATCACACGCGACCATCTGAATCTGCAGCTCACCCGCCTGTGGCTGAGCACCCGCAAGACCTGCATCTTCGTCACCCACTCGATTGCCGAGGCGGTGTTCCTCTCCACCCGCATCGTGGTGATGAGCCCGCGCCCCGGCCGCATCCTCGACGTCATCGACTGCGACCGCGACCTGCCGCGCGAGCGCACGCTGGACATCCGCGAAAGCCCGGAGTTCCAGCGCATCGCCCACCGCGTCCGCGAAGGGCTGATGGAGGGCCACAGCTATGACGACTAAACGCGCGCTCCCCGTCGTCGTGATGGCGCTGGCGGTGCTGGTGCTGTGGTACGCCGGTGCGGTCTGGCTGAACGCGCCCATGGCGACGGATGCGCTGAACCGCGCCGGCCAGGGTTGGACCACCGCCGACCTGATCCGCGCCACGCTGGCGATGAAGCGCCCGATCCTGCCGACGCCGGATCAGGTGGCGCTGGACCTCTACAACTCCCTGACCGGCTATCCGGTGACCAGCATCCGCAACCTGCTCTACCACACCGGCGTCACCGCCGGAGCGGCGCTGGCCGGCTTCGGCATGGGAGTGGTTCTGGGTGTGGCGCTGGCGGCGGGCATCGTCCAGGCGCGCACGCTGGAATCGAGCCTGCTGCCCTGGGTCATCGCGTCCCAGACCGTGCCGATCCTGGCGATTGCGCCGATGATCGTGGTGATCCTCGGCAACATGGGCTTCACCGGGCTGCTGCCCAAGGCGATCATCGCCGCCTATCTCTGCTTCTTCCCGATCACCATCGGCATGGTGAAGGGGCTGCGCTCCGCCGATCCGCTGACGTTGGACCTGATGCGGACCTACAGCGCCGGAACGGCCCAGACCTTCCGCCTGCTGCGCCTGCCGGCCTCCCTGCCCTACCTGTTCACCAGCCTGAAGATCGCGGTCGCCGCCAGCGTCGTCGGCGCCATCGTCGCCGAGCTGCCGACCGGCGGACAGGCGGGACTGGGCGCCCGGCTGCTGTCCGGCTCCTATTACGGCCAGACCGTGCAGATCTGGAGCGCGCTGGTGATGGCGGCCCTGCTGAGCGTCACGCTGGTCGCCGCCGTCGGCCTCGCCGAACGGGTGCTGGTGCCGGGCGGCCGGGGAGGCGCGCGATGAGCCGCCCCGCCATGTCCCCGTGGCCGCTGGTGATGCTGGCCGCACCGCTGCTGCCCTTCGCCACGCTCGACGGCACCGCCCTGTATCTGCCGCAGATACCGGTGGCGCTGGCTCTCTTCGCGCTGACCGTCGCAACCATTCTGGCGAGGCGCCTGCCCACTTCCGCTCTGGGAGAAGCCCTGCTTCTACTAGCCGGAGTCGCCGCCGCCTACGCAACGCCGCTCCTGCTGCTGAGCCAGGGCTACGCGCTCTCCCAGGCCGGCGGGCTTTGGCTCTCCGTGGCCGGCGCGACGCTGCTGCTGTGGCGGGTGCTGGCCCTGCTGGCGGGGATCAGCGGCCCGGCGCGGCTGGCCGGTCCCGCCCTGTTCGGGCTGGCGCTGGTCATGCTGTGGGAAATCCTGACCCGCGGCTTTCAGGTGCCGACCATCCTGCTGCCGCCGCCGAGTCTCGTGGCAACCGCCTTCGCCGCCAATGCCGCCGATCTGTGGGACGATTTCCGCCAGACGGTGCTGATCTCCGTCCTGCGCGGCTACCTGATCGGCTGCGGCGCCGGATTCCTCGTGGCGATCCTGGCCGACCGGGTGCCCTTCCTGGCGCGCGGGCTGCTGCCGCTGGGCAATCTCGCCAGCGCTGTGCCGGTGGTGGGCATCGCGCCGATCATGGTGATGTGGTTCGGCTTCGACTGGCAGTCCAAGGCCGCCGTCATCGTGGTGATGACCTTCTTCCCCATGCTCATCAACACCTTGGCCGGTCTTCAATCCGCCGAGCGCATCCAGCTCGACCTAATGCGCTCCTACGGCGCCGGCTACTGGCGCACGCTGGCGATGCTTCGGCTTCCCTGCGCCTTGCCCTTTTTGTTCAACGGACTGAAGATCAACTCGACCTTGGCACTTATCGGGGCCATCGTCGCCGAGTTCTTCGGGACGCCGGTGGTGGGGATGGGCTTCCGCATCTCCACCCAGGTCGCCCGGATGAATCTGGACATCGTGTGGGCGACCATCGCCGTCGCCGCCCTGACCGGATCGCTGCTCTACGGTGCGCTTGCACTGGCGGAGCGGCATGTCACCGCCTGGCACCCGTCTTTCCGCAAACGCTGACCGCCTCAAGCCAAGACAAACTCCAGCCAGAAGAGGATCGAACGCGATGAAGACCCTTGCCTCCGCCGTCCTGCTCGCCGCCACCGCGCTCACCGGCCTCGCCGGCTGGGGCGCGCCGGCCGCCGCCGCCGATCCGCTGACGCTCCAGCTGAAATGGGTCACCCAGGCCCAGTTCGCCGGCTATTACGTCGCGGCGGCCAAGGGCTTCTACAAGGACGCCGGGCTGGACGTCACCATCAAGGCCGGCGGCCCCGACATCAACCCGACCCAGGTCATCGCCGCCGGCGGCGCCGACGTGATCGTCGACTGGATGCCGTCGGCGCTGGCCAGCCGGGAAAAGGGCGTGCCGCTGGTCAACATCGCCCAGATGTTCCAGAAGTCCGGCATGATGCTGACCTGCCGCAAAGACGCAAACATCAAGGACCCGAAGGATTTCAAGGGCCACACGCTGGGCGTCTGGTTCTCCGGCAACGAATATCCCTTCCTGTCCTGGATGAGCAAGCTGGGCTATTCCACCTCCGGCTCCAGCCCGGACGTCAAGGTTCTGAAGCAGGGCTTCAACGTCGATCCGCTGCTGCAGAAGCAGGCCAGCTGCATCTCCACCATGACCTACAACGAATATTGGCAGCTGATCGAAGCCGGCATGAAGGCCGACGAGCTGACCGTCTTCAAGTATCAGGACCAGGGCGTCGCCACCCTGGAGGACGGCCTCTACGCCACGGAGAAGGCGCTGTCCGACCCGAAGATGGTCGAGAAGCTGGCGAAGTTCGTGAAGGCCTCGGCCAAGGGCTGGGAATACGCCGCCAAGAACCAGGACGAGGCGGTCAAGATCGTGCTGGAGAACGACACCACCGGCGCCCAGACCGAGGAGCACCAGACCACCATGATGCAGGAGGTCGCCAAGCTGATCGACGGCGGCGCCAAGGGCACCGGCTATCTCGACCCGGCCGACTTCAACCGCACGGTCGACATCCTGATGTCGGGCGCCTCCACCCCGGTCATCTCGAAGAAGCCGGAAGGCGCCTACAGCCACGCGGTGTTCGACGCGGCGGCCAAGCTGTAAGACGGTTGTCAGTTGGGGAGTTGGCGCCTCGCGTGCCCCCTCCCCGACCCTCCCCCGCTAAAGCGGGAGAGGGTGCCTTATGCGAAGCGGCGGCAGTCCCCTCTCCCGCGTGAGCGGGGGAGGGTTAGGGAGGGGGCCGCGCTTCCCGCGCCCCCTACCCCCGCGCCGCCATCAGCGTGCGCAGCATCCGCTCGAACCGCGCGCCGGCGAGCGAGACCTGATCGAGCAGCCCCTCGTCCAGCTCGTCCTCCATGATCCGGCCGGCGTCCATCGTCTGGCCCTTGCCGTATTTCAGCCGGTCGACGGTGCCGCGCAGGCGGTCGGCCAGGAAGATCGCCAGGGCCTTGTAGAAGCGGCCGGCAAAGCCGCCGTCGCTGCGCAGTCGCGCCTCGATCTCCCGCTTCGCCAGCGCCAGAACGATGCAGCGCCCGTCCGCCGACACGGTGGCCGAGGGCGGCGCCGAATCGACGAAGGACACCTCGCCGATGACCTCGCCGCTGCCCAGCCGCGCCACCGTCCCGACCCCGGCGACGTCAACGGTGGCATGGCCCTCCAGCACGATGTAGAGCGAGTCCGACGCCTCCCCCTGACGCACCAGCACCTGCCCGCCGGCCAGATCGAGCCGCCGGCCGGCGCGGGCCATCCACTCGATGTCCTCGTCGCTGAGATTGCCCAGAATATACAGCACCTTGCGCATCATTCCCCCTAAAGCAACTGCCGGCTGGCGAGAGTGCGGAACGGTCCGTCCACCGCCATCAGATCCTCATAGCGCCCGGACTGCACCAGCCGCCCGGCGTCCAGAACCAGGATGCGGTCGACGTCGCGGATGGTGCTGAGGCGGTGGGCGATCACCACGCGGGTGACGCTGAGCTTGGCGAGCGACGCCGTCACCACCGCCTGGGTGCGGTTGTCGAGCGCGCTGGTCGCCTCGTCCAGCAGCAGGACGCGCGGGCGATGCACCAGGGCGCGGGCGATCATCAGCCGCTGGCGCTGGCCGCCCGACAGGGTGCTGCCGCCGTCCATCAGCACCGTGTGCATGCCCATCGGCATCTGTTCGATGTCGCGGTCCAGCCCGACCAGCCGCGCCGCATGCCACGCATCGTCCAGCCCGAGCGGCGCGGTGCCGACGATGTTCTGGAACAGGCTGCCCGCCGTGATCCGCCCGTTCTGCAGCACCACGCCGATCTGCCGGCGCACGGCGGCGAGGTCGAGCCGTTCGGCGGCGCGCCCGTCGAAGAACACCTCCCCCTGGTCCGGTCGCTCGAAGCCCAGCAGCAGGCGCATCACCGTGGATTTGCCGCTGCCCGACGCGCCGACGATGGCGACGAACTCCCCCGGTTCGATCGACAGGCTGAGGTCGTGCAGCACCGGCGGCGCATCGGGGGCGTAGCGGAAGCCGACGCGGCTCAAGGTGATGCCGCCCTGCAGCTCGCCCGGCGCGTCGCGGCCGGCCTGAACCTCGGGTGCGGTCTCCAGGATCGGGCGGGCGCGCTCCAGCAGCGGCAGGACGGTCAGGCTCTTGGTCAGGGCGTGCGCCATCTCGGTCATCGCCGCCAGCAGCTGGCCGAAGGCGGTGATGAAGGCCAGGAAACTGCCGGTGGTGAAGGCGGCCGGCGCCTCCTGCCCCGGCGTGGCGGCGAGCGCCTGCAACGCCTGCTGCTTGGCGTCCGATTCCATCAGCAGCGCCACCGCCAGGAACACCGCGATGGTCGCCAGCGTCGGGAAGGCAGCGTGGAAGGTCTCCAGCGCATTGCCGTAACGCTGGGCGGCCACCGCACGCGACTTCTGCGCCGAGAAGCCGCGTGCCCATTCCGCCATCGCCCGCGGCTCCGCCCCGGCGACGCGCAGCTTGCCGATGCCGACGATCAGCTGCAACACCAGCCCGTCGAGCCGGCCCTGACGCCGGATATGCTCCCGCTCGTGCCGCAGCTGGCCATAGGACAGCGCCGCGGTCACCAGCGCCGACAGCAGCGCCAAGCCTGTCGCGACCAGGGCGAGGCGCCAGTCATAGACCGCCAGCAGCCCCAGGCTGATCGACCCGAACAGCGCGCCCAGCAGGCCGGTCACCGTGCTCGCCGCCAGGATCTCGCGCACGGTCTGCAACCCCAGCGCCCGGTCGGCGAGGTCGCCGGCGGTGAAGCGGCGGAAGAAGCCGACCGGCAGGGCGAACAGCCGGTCGATGAAGGCCGCCTGCATCACCCCGTCGATCCGGCTTTCCAGCCGCAGCACCGCCATCACCTTGACGATGTCGAACGCCGCACCGCCGATAGCGGCGGCGACCAGCCCGGCGATGATGAAGACCAGCTGCCCGGTATCGGCGCGCGGGATGGCGCTGTCGAACAGGAAGCCGGTGGCAACCGGCACCAGAAGCCCCAGAACCGCCGCCGCCAGCCCGCTCAGCCCCAGCCGCATGCCGTCGCCGCCAAGGCCGCGCAGGGGAAAGCGGATCGCCTCCGCCGCACCCAGCGCGCGGGCCGGCAGTGGGCGATAGAGGTGCAGCGCCTCCGCCGCCATGACGTCGGCCATCTCCTGCGTCACCCGGCGCCGGCCGCCGGACACCAGCATGTCGAAGCCGGATGGGGTGGGCAGCAGCGCCACCGGCACCCTACCCTCCTCCAGCCAGCCGAGCATCGGCGCCCCTTCGCTCCGCCACCAGCCGTCGCGCAGGATCACCTTGCGACCGCGCAAGCGCGCCCCGGCCAGCATCAGGTCCAGCATTTCACTGGCCGGCTTGCCGGCGGCATCGATGCGGGGAAGCGGCTCCTCCAGCCCCATGTGCGCCATCAGCGCGGCCAGCGCACCCGAGAGCGGATCGCCAAGGACCGGAGCGGCCGTGGACGCCTGCCCATCGACGAGGTCGGACAGGCCGCCCAGCGCCTGGGCCAGCGACTCCCGTGCCGAGTCCCGGCTGCGCAGGGCGCGCTTCGCCTCGCTGTCGGCCTGGACGGCGACGCGGCTGCCGATGCGGTTCAGCACCAGCGCATGGAAGCGGTCGAAGGCCGGCCACAGAGTGGCGGCATCGGGCCACGCCTCGGTCACCGAAACGGCGGCCCCGGCGGTACTTTCAATCCAGGCGCGGTCGGCCATCGGCAGCGGCGGCTCGCCGGCCGCCGTCGCCGGACCGCCCAGCCATGCGGCATGCCCCTCCGCCACCGTCAGCCACAGCGGCCGGCGCGGATCGGCATACAGCCGTTCGCCGGGACCGAGCGAGCGCTCGCCCGGTTCCGCCACCCGGTCGGGCCAGACCGCCTCGCCGCCGGTCGCGGCATCGGTCAGGCGCAGGATCCAGGCCTCGGCATGGGGCAGGAAATCCTCCGCCCCGGCCAGCGTTTCCCGCTCTACCCCGCTGAGGCGCGAGCCGATGGAGCCGACCGCCACCAGGGTCGCGTCCTCCTGCTTGCCGACCCCGAACAGCAGCGCCCCGGTTTCCGCCCGGAACAGGTGGCGGCGCCGGCCGCTGTTGCCCGCGAGGTGGAACAGGTCGACATAGCCGTCTTCCACCCGCCAGCCTAGACGCGGGTCGTCCAACGTCAGCGGCCGGTGGTTGCCGCCCTCCACCAGAATGGCGGCCTGCAGTGTCGCGGGGCTGTCCAGAACGTCCATCGTCTCACCCCGCCGCGATCAGCGAGGCATACTCGCCGCCGCGCGCCAGAAGGTCTTCGTGGCTGCCGCGCTCCACCACCCGGCCCTGGTTCAGCACGATGATCTCGTCGCAATCACGGATCGTGCTCAGCCGGTGGGCGATGATGATGCAGGTGCAGCCGCGCCGCCGCAGATTGTCGTCGATCAGCTTTTCCGTCGCGACGTCCAGCGCCGCCGTCGCCTCGTCCAGAACCAGGATCGACGGGTTGCCGGTCAGCGCGCGGGCGATCTCCAGCCGCTGGCGCTGGCCGCCGCTGAAATTCGCGCCCCCTTCGGCGACCGGCGCGTCGAGCTGGCCCTGGCGTCCGGCGACCTCGCCCAGGATGGCGGCGTCCTCCAGCGCGCGGGTCAGCGCCGCCTCCGGCACCGTGCGGTCCCACAGGGTCAGGTTGTCGCGCACCGAGCCGTCGAACAGGAAGACGTCCTGGTCGACATAGGCGATGGAGGCGGCGCGCAGCCCCACCGGGATCTCGGCCGGCGGGCGCCCGTCGAACAGGATTTGCCCCGACCAGGGCTGGACGAGGCCGCAGATCAGCCGGCCGACGGTGGATTTCCCGCTGCCCGAGCCGCCGACCAGCGCCACCCGCATCCCCGGCGCCAGCGCCAGCGACAGCCCCTCGATCAGCGGCGGGTCGAGCACGCTGTAGCCGAAGGACACGTCGACCAGCTCCACCGCCCCGCTCAGCCGCGCCGGCCCGTCCGCAATCTCCGCCCCCTCGGCGACGAGGCCGGACTGCGGGTCGGGCGCATGGTCCAGCGTGTCGTTCAGCCGCTGCAGATCGGCCTTCACCCGCTGCAGCGTCCCGCCCATGCCGACCAGCTTGGCGACCGGCTCGGAAAAGCTGGCGGCCAGGCTCTGGAACGCCACCAGCGCGCCAACGGTCAGCGCCCCGTCCATCACCCGCACCGCGCCCAGCCCCAATATCGCCGCCGTGCCCAGCGCGTTGAGAAAGGTCGGTGCCACCGTCAGCATCGCCGAATGCACCCCCAGCGTCTGGCGCACCGACAACAGCCGCGCCTGATAGCCGGCCCAGCGCTCGAACGCCTGCCCCTCCAGCCCGGCCGACTTCAGCGTCTCGATCGCCTGGATGCTGCCGATGGTGACGGCGCCCAACTTGGCCTGTTCCGACAGCAGGCGCCGCCCCGCATCCTCCCGCCCGCGCGAGGCGCCGCGCAGGAACAGCACGTTGCCCAGCACCAGCAGGATGGTCACCGCCGCCAGCGCCACGTCGTAGGTCAGCATGACCAGCCCGAAAAAGACCACCGTCAGCAGGCTCATCGCCGCCGTCGCCATCTCCCCCGACAGCAGCCGCGCCACCCGGTCGTTGGCGGCGACGCGGCCGGCAATGTCGCCGGGATGGCGCTGGCCGAAGAAGGGCACCGGCAGTTGCAGCAGCCGCCAGACATAGCGGCTGGCCATCACCATGGCGAATTTGGTCTCCAGCTTCAGCAGGGCCGACTGCTGCAATGCCGTCAGCGCCGCCCGCAGCAGCGCCGTGGCGCCCATCCCCAGCAGCAGCGGGACCAGCCAGCTGCGCTGCCCGCCGATCAGCACCTCGTCGACGAAGGCCTTGGTGAAGGCCGGCAGGGCGATGCCCGGCAGCACCAGCGCCAGACTGGCGGCCAGTGCGAATCCCACCGCGGCGCGCGACCGTTTCAGTTGTCGCCCCAGCATGCCGGCAAGGCCGGGCGGCTTCGCTCCGGCGACGAACTCCGGCCCCTTCTCGAAAGCCAGGGCGACACCGGTGAAGGCCTCGGAGAACTCCGCGCGGGTGACGCGGCGCGGCCCGGTGACCGGATCGTTCAGATAGGCGTGATCGCCCTTGAAACCTTCGAAGACCAGATAATGGTTGAAGTTCCAATGGACGATCATCGGCCAGGGCATGTCGGCCAGCGCGTCGGGCTCCTTCTTGAAGCCCTTGGCGGTCAGGCCGTAGCGCCGGGCGGCGCGCAGCAGGTTGCTGGCCTTGCTGCCGTCGCGCGACACGCCGCAGGCGACGCGCAGCTCCTCCAGCGGCACCCAGCGGCCGAAATAAGCCAGAACGATGCCGAGCGAGGCGGCGCCGCACTCCACCGCCTCCATCTGCAGCAGGGTGGGCGTGCGGACTCTGCTCTGACGGCGAACCGGCGGCTTTGCGCTCACAGGCCGGTCGCCTTGCGCAGGGCCGGGATGACGAAGGCCATCGGCGGCTGTTCGCGCACCGTCACCTCGCCCTCGGCCAGGGTGCCGCTGGTGATGGTCATCGCCGGGCCGGCGCCAGACGACCAGCGGTAGCCGGACGGCGTGCCGGCCTCCGGCACCAGATCGACGCGCACGGCAAACGGTGGTCCCTTGGCGGAGAACTGCGCCACCAGCCGGTCGTTCTGCAGCACCGCCTGCATGCCTTGCGGGGTGGAGGGGAAGTCCGACACCTCGGCGACCCGGCCGACCAGCGTGCCGTATTCCTCCTTGCGCACCGTCGACGGCGCGATGCGGACATCCATGCCGGGCTTCAGTTTCTTGCCATGCTCCGGCGGGACATAGAGCACCAGCTGCAGGCCGCGCGATCCGCTTTCGATGCTGACCACCGGGGTGCCGGCGGCGACGCGGGCGCCCTCCGCCACCTTCCATTCAGTGACGCGCCCGTCGGTCGGGCTGAGGATCCGCGTGTCCTGCTCCAACTGCAGGGCAAGCTCGTCCACCCGCCGGCGGGCATCGGCGACGCGGTCGCGCCCCTCGGTCAGCGTCTGCTCGGCCCGGCTGGCCATGTCCAGCTCCTCGGTGTCGATCTGAAGAAGCTGGCTCTTGGCGTCGCTGACCTTCTGGCGGGCGGCGGCCAGCTCCTGCCGCGTGTCCTCCACCCGCTGGCGGGTGGTGAAGCCGCGGCTGGCGATGTCCTCCTGCCCGCGCAGCAGGGTGTCGAGGAACTGCACGCGCGTCTCGGCGGCGGCCACCACCTGTCGCAGGGCGGCGCGGCGGGCGGCGAAATTGGCGCGGCGGGCCTGCGCCTCGCGCTCCAGCTGATTGGTGCGGCGGGACAGATCCTGCTCCCGCTCCCTCACCACCGCCCGCGCGTGGTCGAGCGTCTGTTCAAGCTCCGCCTTGTCGACGCGGGCCAGCAGTTGGCCGGCGGTCACCGTGTCGCCCGGCTTGACCAGCGGCGCCACCAGCGCGCCGGATGCGCTGGCGACCGCGTCGAACACCCGGCCGCCGCTGCTGACCAGCAGGCCGGAGCCGGTCACCCGCGTCGGGATGCTCCCCACCACCGCCCACACCAGCGCCAGCGCCAGCAGCCCCAGCAGCGCGGTCAGTGCCAGCCAGCCCCGCGGCGTGGTCAGCGTGACCAGCCGGTCCAGTTCCTCCGGCGACGACAGGCGGTCGAGCGCCGCCTTGCGGAACAGCCTTTCCGACGGCGATGGGGTGGTCGGCGCTGCGGTCATACGGATCGGGCTCGCAATGGGCGGTGCAAAGGTGGGTATACGTATGGGTAGGTTGTGGAGAGTGAAACAAGCAGCCCGGCCATTGCAACCCTGCTGAACCGCCCGTCCCAAGCTGTCACAGGAGCTGTCGCCGGGCAGCCATGAATTTCCGGCGGCAAAAGGCTTTTCGCCCATGGAAGCGCAGCGATATATTAGTAATTGCGGCATCAGGCCGAAGGACAGGATCGGGACGACCATGGATTCCAATGCGGGCGATTCGAATTTGGTGGCCGTGGCCGCACCGGCGCGCCGCCGTCGTCGCCGGCCCGCCAGTGCCACCGCGAGACCCGCCCATCGTGGGGCCACCGTGTCGGGCACCATCTATCGCGACCTGCGCGACGACATTGTCTCGTTGCGCCGCAAACCGGGCGAACCGGTGATCGAGAAGGAGGTGGCGGAGGCCTATGGCGTCAGCCGCACGCCGGTGCGCGAGGCGATGCTGAAGCTTGCCGACGAAGGTCTGGTGGAGGTGTTCCCGCAGTCCGGCACCTTCGTCGCCCGCATTCCGATCAGTGCCTTGCCGGAGGCCATCGCCATCCGCCGCGCGCTGGAGGAGGCGACGGTGCGCTACGCCGCCGAACAGGCGACCGGCAGCCAGATCGCCCGCCTGCGCGCCAATTTGGAACTGCAGCGCGAGATGAAGGAGGCCGGCAATTTCGACGGCTTCCACGATGCCGACGAGGCGTTCCACGCGCTGCTGGCGGAGATCTCCGGCTATCCCGGCTTCTGGGCGGTGACCCAGCAGGTGAAGCGGCAGATCGACCGCTACCGCCACCTGACCCTCCCGGCCGCCGGCAGGATGGACAAGGCGCTGGGCGAACACAGCGCCATCGTCGAGGCGGTCGCCGCCCGCGACCCCGACCGCGCGGTGGGCGAACTGCGCCACCACCTGACCGACCTGCAACTGGGCATCGCCGACGTCCGGCAGACCTATCCGCAGTATTTCACTGCCTGAGGATGGCGGGGGGCGCTCACACCTTGCGCGTCTCGTACGCCGTGAAGCAGGCGGCGCGCGGGGCGTAGCCGCTGGCGAAATGGGCGGAGGAGACGATCATGTCGGCCGTCGCCTCGTTGCAGGCCATCGGGATGTTGTAGAGCGTCGCCAGCCGGGTCAGCGCCTTCACATCCACGTCGTGCGGCTGGGCGGTCATCGGATCGACGAAGAAGACCAGCAGGTCGATCCGCCCCTCCGCGATCATCGCGCCGATCTGCTGGTCGCCGCCCAGCGGGCCGCTCTTCAGCGGGGTCACGTCCAGGCCGGGATGGGCGTCGCGCACCTTCTGGCCGGTGGTTCCGGTCGCCCAGAAGGCGTGGCCGTCCAGCGCCGCGATGTTGGCACCGATCCAGGCGATGAGGTCCGCCTTGCGGGCGTCGTGGGCGACGAGGGCGATGCGCTTGCGGGGCTGCTGGCCAGATTGTTGGCCAGATTGCGGGATAGTCATGATTGGACACTCCGGACGAGGACCGTCCACTAATATATTACCCTGGCCGCCGGCGCAACGCGGCGCCCCCGCCCCGCCACGGTTCGACCGCCCCCGGCATCTTTGTCGCACCCTCCGTTTGATGAAATGTCCGGATTTCCATCATTAAGCCTTGCTCCGCTTACTAGTATATTAGTATGATGGCGTCAGACCTGCCGGACAGCCGGCTGCACAGATTTGAAAGGACCACCCCATGAAAATCTCCGTCCGGCACGCCTCGCACCCCGATGCCGTCCGCAGCTACGACACCGAGACGCTGCGCGACCATTTCCTGGTCCCGACCCTGTTCGAGGCGGACGAGACCGTCTTCACCTACAGCCACATCGACCGCTTCGTGGTCGGCGGCGCCATGCCGGTCGCCGGCCCGGTGAAGCTGGAATCGTCGAAGGAGATCGGCTCGCCCAACTTCCTCGACCGGCGCGAGCTGGGCGTGGTCAATGTCGGCGGCGCCGGCCGCGTCACCGTCGACGGTGCCGTCTATGAACTGGCGCCGCGCGACGCGCTCTATGTCGCGATGGGCAGCAAGGACGTCACGTTCGAAAGCCTGGACCGCCGCGAGCCGGCCAAGTTCTACCTGAACAGCACCCCCGCCCATGCCCGATTCGAGACGATGAAGATCTCGATCGGTCAGGCCAAGGCCGTGCATCTCGGCGACCCGGCCCAGTCGAACGAGCGCACCATCTACCAGATGATCCACCCGGACGTGGTGCGCACCGCGCAGCTGGTTCTGGGCATGACGGTGCTCAAGCCGAACAACATGTGGAACACGATGCCGTGCCACACCCATGACCGGCGCTGCGAGGTGTATTTCTACTTCGACCTGCCCGATGACGCCCGCGTCATCCACCTGATGGGCGAGCCGGAGCAGACCCGCCACCTCGTCGTCGCCAACGAGCAGGCGGTGATCTCCCCGCCCTGGTCGATCCATTCCGGCGTCGGCACCCGCAACTACACCTTCATCTGGGCGATGGGCGGCGACAACCAGGACTTCACGGACATGGACTTCGTCGCCATGGACCGCCTGCGCTGAGGACGACCGCCATGACGACCCCCTTCGATCTCTCCGGCAAAACGGCGCTGGTCACCGGCGCCAACACCGGCATCGGACAGGCCATCGCCGTGGCGCTGGCCCAGGCCGGCGCCGACGTCGCGGTCGCCGGCCGCACCCCGCCGGTCGAGACGCAGGCGATGGTGGAGGCGGCCGGCCGGCGTTTCGTCTCCATCGCCGCCGACTTCACCAGCATCGAACCGATTCCCCGCATCATGGAGGAGACGGTCGCCGGGCTGGGCAAGCTCGACATCCTCGTCAACAACGCCGGCATCATCCGCCGCGCCGATTCCATCGACTTCACCGAAGCCGACTGGGACGAGGTGATGACCGTCAACATCAAGTCAACCTTCTTCCTCTGCCAGGCTTTCGGCCGCCACGTCATGGGCCGGAACGCGAAGGGCAAGATCATCAACATCGCATCGATGCTGTCCTTCCAGGGCGGCATCCGGGTGCCGTCCTACACGGCCTCCAAAAGCGGCGTCGCCGGCATCACCAAGCTGCTGGCCTGCGAATGGGCGGGCAAGGGCATCAACGTGAACGCCATCGCCCCCGGCTATGTCGAGACCAACAACACCACCGCGCTCCGCGCCGACGAGAAGCGCAACGCCGAGATCCTGGCCCGCATCCCGGCCGGGCGCTGGAGCGTGCCGACCGACATGGCCGGCCCGGCGGTGTTCCTGGCATCGGACGCCTCCGACTATGTCCACGGCACCATCCTGCCGGTCGATGGCGGCTGGCTGGCACGCTGATCCGCAACAACGCCCCTCTCACCGCCGGAGAGGGGACCTCGGCAGGGAGAGGGGAAAGATGACCACCGACGTGTTCGTCACCGCGGGCGACATTCCGTGGCAGGATCTGGGCGACGGCGTGCGCCGCAAGATTCTCGGCTACAACGACACGATGATGATGGTGCGGGTGGAGTTCGAGGCCGGCGCCATCGGCGCGCAGCATCGCCATCCCCATGTCCAGTGCGCCGTGGTGGAGAAGGGATCCTTCGACGTCACCATCGACGGCCGCACCAAGCGGCTGAACGCCGGCGACGGCTATATGGTGCCGTCCAACATCCTGCATGGCGTGGTGGCGCTGGAGCCGGGCGTTCTGCTCGACATCTTCACGCCGATCCGCGAGGACTTCCTGGGCGAACCGGTGGCCTACGCCGCGGAAGCCGACGCGACGTAAGCCTGCGGTCTCGGTTCAGACCGGCCCCTTAGACCGGATCTCCCGGCGCGGTGAAGTAACGCGGATAGTCGCGGCGGATGTCGGCGATCGAGATCTGCAGGTCGTCCAGATGGTCGTCCAGCGCCTTGATGGCGGCCGCGGGATCGTTGGCCGCCACCGCTTCGAGGATGGCGGCATGCTCCGCGATCACCTCGGCGATGCGGCCGCGCACCGGCAGGGTCAGCAGACGGTAGCGGTCGATCTGCACCTTGGTCTGCTGGATCAGCGTCCAGAATCCGGGATAGCCGGCGATCTCCGCGATCAGCGCGTGGAACGCCTCGTCTGCCTGATGGAAACCCTCATAGTTGGCGGTTTCCTGCATCTCCCGCTGCAATTCCAGATTGGCGCGGAGCGCGGCGATCTGGCTGCGGCTGGCCCGCGCCGCCGCATAGCGCACCGTCGCCTCCTCCAGCGCCTTGCGGATGGCGAAGGCCTCCGGCAGGGCGTCCAGCGGGATGCGCGACACGAAGGTGCCGGACTGCGGGAAAATCTCGATCAGCCCCTCGTCGGCCAGCTTCAGCACCGCCTCGCGCACCGGCGTGCGGCTGACGCCATAGGCCTCGGCGATCTGCTTCTCGGCGATGGCGTCACCGGGCTTGCGCTTCAGCGAGACGATCTCCGCCCGCAGATCGCGGTAGATGCGCGAGGCCACGGTCGCGGCGCGGCGCGGCGGACGGACCGCCGCGGCCGGGGCCGCCGCGCGGCGCACGGTTGCGGAGACCAGGCCGCCTTCATCCTCTGTCGTCGCGACCTTCTTCACCGATGGCTCCATTCCGGCAGGCATGTATCCGGGCAGCGCACCGCCGCCCGTGGGATGTTCGTCATACCCGTCAATCTACCCGTCCCCCTTCACCAAGGTCAAATCCATCGCCACCCTCTCAAACGGATCGGGTGCGGCGACTGGGCGCAGGCCGCATTGGCACCGATGCCGCGAAATGGGAACGATTGGGCTTGCAATCTAATCTGATATATTAATATTATACAGCCAGCCGGTAGGGACGGTCCCCCGCACGGACCCCGCCTTCCCCCACCCTGCTTTTGTCCTTCTCTTGCAGCGTAGAGGCTTCCGATGCTTCACCCCGACCGTCTTTTCCCGAGCGACCCGACGCAACGCGACATCGCGCGCCGCCTGTATGGCGAAGTCGCCGCCCTGCCGATCGTCAGCCCGCACGGCCACACCGATCCGTCCTGGTTCGCCCAGAACGAGGCGTTCCCCGACCCGGCCAGCCTGTTCGTCAAGCCCGACCATTATGCATTCCGCATGCTCTACAGCCAGGGAATTCCGCTGGAGCAGCTGGGTGTTCCGCGCAAGGACGGCGGGGAAACCTCGTCCGATTCGCGCGCCATCTGGCGCCTGCTGGCCAGCAACTGGCACCTGTTCCGCGGCACGCCCACCTCGATGTGGCTGACCCATGCCTTCGAGACGGTGTTCGGCGTCACCGAGCGTCTGAGCGCCGCCAGCGCCGACCGCATCTATGACCAGATCGAGGAGTGCCTGCGCAAGCCGGAGTTCCGCCCGCGCGCCCTGTTCGAACGCTTCAACCTCGAAGTGCTGGCGACCACCGAATCGCCGCTCGACCCGCTGGTGCACCACAAGGCGATCCGCGAGAGCGGCTGGAAGGGCCGGGTCATCACCGCCTTCCGTCCCGATCCGGTCGTCGATCCGGAGTTCGAGGGCTTCCGCGACAACCTTGCCGAACTGGGCCGCATCACCGGCAAGGACACCGCGACCTGGGACGGCTATCTCGCCGCGCTGGCCGACCGCCGCCTCTATTTCAAGAGCTTCGGCGCCACCTCGACCGACCATGGCCACCCGACGGCGGCGACCGCCGATCTGGCCCGCGCCGAGGCCGAGAAGCTGTTCGACATTGTGCGCCGCGGCGGCGCCACGGCCGAGGAAGCCGAACTCTTCCGCGCCCAGATGCTGACCGAAATGGCGCGGATGAGCCTGGAGGACGGTCTGGTCATGCAGATCCATCCCGGCAGCTTCCGCAACCACAACGACCTCGTGTTCCAGCGCTTCGGCCGCGACAAGGGCGCCGACATCCCGAGCGGCACCGAGTATGTGCGGGCGCTGAAGCCGCTGCTCGACCGCTTTGGCAACGAGCGTGACCTGACCATCATCCTGTTCACCCTGGATGAGGACAGCTACGCCCGCGAGTTGGCGCCGCTGGCCGGCCATTACCCGGCGCTGCGCGTCGGCCCGGCCTGGTGGTTCCACGACAGCCCCGAGGGCATGCGCCGCTACCGCGAGATGATCACGGAGACCGCCGGCTTCTACAACACGGTGGGCTTCAACGACGACACCCGCGCCTTCTGCTCGATCCCGGCCCGCCACGACGTGTCGCGCCGCGTCGATTGCAGCTTCCTCGCCCGTCTGGTCGCCGAACACCGGCTGGCCGAGGACGAGGCCGCGGAACTGGCCGTCGACCTCGCCTACCGCCTCGCCAAGAACGCCTACAAGCTTTGATTGGTTGAGCTGTAACGCCCAAGTCCCCCTCTCCCCCCCGGGGAGAGGGTCGGGGTGAGGGGGATGCACGGCGTGCCTATCCCGAGAATCCTCGCTGTGCGTCCCCCCCCCCCCAACCCCCTCCCCCGGGGGGGGGGGGGG
>NZ_LGQY01000112.1:0-45494 GCF_003116065.1 Azospirillum sp. TSO5
CGCGGTGGTCGTAGTGGGCGAGCGCCCAGCGCTGCCCTCCACCAGCAGGCCCTGCGCGTCGATGGCGCCGATCAGCAGCAAAAATTTTCGCGCATGGCGAGCATGCGCGCGGTAGACTCCTTCAGCATAAAAAGCGAGGCCTCATGAACCGCCGCCTGCCATCCTTCCAAGATCCTGAAATGAGCGACAGGCGCCGCCCGGCAGATGCCGAGCCTCCAGAGGCTCTTGATCCCGCCGCGGCATTCGCATTGGGACAATGGGGCATGGCGAAGCGGCTGGCCCAGCCTGGTCGATCGCCACGCCGGCGCTGAGTGTCCAAGCTGGCGTTGACCTGCTGCGGTCTATCAATGGAGGAAGCGGTGCATAGCGGGGAGTGTGTTCGGGTTGATATCGTCCGCGTATTCTCCGACGCTTCCGCGCAACCGCATCATAGAGGCTGGGGCGCAGTTTTGGTGGCGGACGGTCGCAAACCGCACATAATGGGGGGGGCGATCCGAGGCAAGCGCCGCACCAGCACGGGCTTGGAGGCCGTGGGCATAATTTTGGCGCGGGCCGCCGCTCAACGGTATTTGAAGCGGCATGGGCTGCGTGTCGAGTTGCTGGTCGTTCATACCGACCATCAAGATATTGCTTGGACTTTTCAGGAACGTGAGGGCACGGCCAAGCTAACTTATAGATGGATCGCGCGAGAGCACCCGATGATGCGCTGGGCTCACCGCCGTGCTCGTATGCTTTAAAGAGCCTGTCGCGATAAGGAGTGCTGAGTATGATCATGCTGTTCTGGCTGTTCGTGACATCGTCTATGTTATTCCTTGTGCTCGCCGCCACGTCGGGCTCTCCACCGCCGGTCTCGGCCGGCCCCAATCGCTGGCTCATCCTGGGGTTGCGCTTGCGTCGCTTGTCGGGATCGCAAACCGCCTGCCTACTCACAGGCCTAATCGCTCTCGCCACTCTCCTCGCGTTGCTCGTAGCTGCGGAAGTGGGTATGGGCGCCTGATTGCGCTCAACTGACATCAATCTGCGGCAGGCCCTCATGGTGTAGCAGCACGACACCGGTGCTCGCGGCCAGATCACGGGCGGTCGGGGTGAACCCGAGCAGGGCGACGACAACGGCGTGGGTCACCGCCAGCGGGCCATGCGAGCCGACCGCGCCGACCTGCAGGACGGCCGACTGCCTTAAGTTGTCGATTAAGGAGTTTGCGGCTAGGGTGCCTCAATAGAACCGGCACCGTACAAACCCGCCGTCTACCTCCGACAGCGGCGTCACCTGAGGAAAACTATGACGCGTAATGAACGACTTGCGACTGCTTTTACTGCCATGAATGAGGCATTCGAAGTGCTGCGCCCTCTCGCCACCGGCGGCAGCGAAAAGGGCCCTGCAAGTGAGCTGGTCGCGCAAGTGTTGGAGAGACTCTATAACGACATGGACGCTCTTGTTGAGGTCATGGCTAGTCCGGCAAACGACGAGCAAGCGCTGAATAGGCCGAACTGACCCGCACCCGCCCGCTCTAAGCCTCGACCGTCCTCTCCGGTTTGGTAATGTGGGCTGGCAGTCTCCTCCGTAGATTCCCCACAGCGCTGATAGGCGCCAGATGTGGACTGGCTATCGACAAATCGCACCTGAGGCTCTGATGCACCAGTCCCCGGCTTGGTCCGTTCGTCACGTGGCCACCCGCATTCACGGGTGCGATCTCGCTGTAACCTGGCGTCCTGAATGCTGGGTATGGACCGTAACCGTTGCCGGCGAACAAGTTGCCAGCGGGAGATCGCGCAGCCAGGAGGGCGCCCAGAATGCTGCCGTGCAGGCAGCACGGCGCCACGCGGACGATGGTGGCAAGGTGCAACTCCCATTGTTCTGAGATCGACGGCGACCTCGTCGGTCATGCAGCGGTTGCGCACAGCAATCCTGCGGCCGCAAAGACGCGGGTCGGGCTGATCTGTCGGGTTCTCACGGCGGGGGTATGCGCGGGCGCCTGCACATCGAGGCAAGCCCGTCCGGATCGAAAGTGCTGCACCAGTGAAAGAAGAAGAGATTTCCGCGCTGGTCAGGCTGCTTTTGCCAATAGCCACTCCTTCAGCTTCGACCACCGGTGCCCCTCCTGCCGTGCCCGCACCGCCGTCCCGAGCGCCTTCCGCTGGCCCACGACGACGACCAGCCGCTTCCCGCGGGTAACACCGGTGTAGACGAGATTGCGCTTGAGCATCGTCCAGTGCTGCATCGCCAGCGGGATGACGACGGCCGGGTATTCCGAGCCCTGGCTCTTGTGGATCGTCGTCGCATAGGCCAGAGACACCCTATCCAGCTCGCCGAAGTCGTAGGGGACCTCCCGGCCGTCGAAGTCGATCAGCAGTTCGCTGTTCTCGGGGTCCATTGCGGTGATGACGCCCAGGTCCCCGTTGTAGACCTCCTTCTCGTAGTCGTTTTCGGTCTGCATCACCTTGTCGCCAACGCAATAGGTCCAGCCAAAGCGCTCGACCCGGACATCGCCCGGCGGGTTCAGGACCGCCTGGAGTTCCACATTCAGCGACCGAGAGCCGAGACCGCCGCGGTTCATCGGACAGAGCACCTGGACATCGCGTACGGGATCGAGGCCGAAACGCTTCGGGATCCGGTTTCGAACGACCTCGATCAGCTTGCGGACACCGTCCTCGGGCTCCACCGCTTCGACGAAGTAGAAGTCTGAGCCTTCTACGGGTGTCAGGTCCGGCATCTGCCCCTGGTTGATGCGGTGGGCATTGACGATGATGCGGCTGGCCGCTGCCTGCCGGAAGACCTCGGTCAGGCGCACGACAGGCACGGCGCCGGATGCGATTATGTCAGCCAAAATCTGCCCCGGCCCCACCGACGGCAACTGGTCGACATCACCGACCAGGATCAGGGCCGACCTGTCGGGAACCGCCTTCAGCAGTGCGTTCATCAGCGGCACGTCCACCATGGACGTCTCGTCGACGACGAGCAGGTCGCACTCCAGCCGGTTCTCCTCGCTGTGCTTGAAGCCTCCGGCAGCCGGGTCGAAGGCAAGCATCCGATGGATCGTCCTGGCCTCCATTCCGGTGCTCTCCGAGAGCCGCTTGGCCGCGCGGCCGGTCGGGGCGCACAGCAGGATGCGGATGTGCTTGGCGGCCAGGATCTTCAGGATGGAGTTGACCAGCGTCGTCTTACCGACGCCCGGGCCGCCGGTGATGACCATCACCTTGGATGCCAGGGCAAGCCGGACAGCCTCCCGCTGGCTCGGCGCCAGCGTCAGTCCCGTCCTCCCCTTCACCCACTCCAGCGCCTTCTCCATGTCGATGGCGGGCCAGGGCAGCGTCCCGCCCGCAAGTCCCCGCAGCCGGGCGGCGATGGCCTGCTCGGCCCGGTACAGCCCGGCCAGAAAGACGCAGCCCCTACCCTCCAGTTGGTCGGCTATCACGGCGCCGTCCCGAAGCTCGTCCGCCAGCGCCCCGGCCACCAGATCGGTGCCAACCTCCAGGAGCTCGCTGGCGAGCTTCTCCAAGTCCTCCACCGGCAGACCGCAATGCCCCTCGTCCATCGCTTCAGCCAGCGCATAGCCGATGCCCGCCCGGACGCGGACCATGGCCGTCTTCTCGATGCCCAGCTTGGCCGCGATCTGGTCGGCCGTCTTGAAGCCGATGCCGCGGATGTCCCGGGCCAGCCGGTATGGGTTCTCGGTGATGAGTTGGATGGCCTCCTGCCCATAGGTCTTGTAGATGCGGACGGCCCGGGAGGTCCCGACGCCGTTGGCGTGCAGGAACAGCATGATCTCCCTGATCGCCCGCTGGTCGGCCCATCCCTTTACGATGCGGTCGGCCCGCCTGGGCCCAATGCCGGTGACCTCGCGCAGGCGAGCAGGTTCGGCCTCGATGACGTCGAACACGGCCTCGCCGAACGCTTTAACGAGCTTCTTCGCGTAGACCGGGCCGATTCCCTTGATCATGCCAGAGCCTAGGTACTTCTCGATGCCCTCCAGCGTGGTCGGCTGGGTTGCCTTCAGGAAGGTGGCCTTGAACTGGAGGCCGTGGGTGCGATCGTTGACCCAGCTGCCGCTCGCCTGAATCCACTCCCCGGCCGAGATCATCGCCGCATGGCCGACCACCACGACAAGGTCCCGATGCCCCCGGACTTTCACCCGGAGCACGCAAAAGCCGGTCTCGGCGCTGTGAAAGGTCACGCGCTCCACCAGCCCGGCCAGGGACTCCGTTGATAACGCGATAGCTTGCCCGCTCATGCCGGGATTGTGCTGGATTCCCGACCGTGAGACCAGATTTGTCAGCTCCGCCCCAGTTTTCCCGTCATCCAGCTCCTCCAAGACGTTGGCTTGTTCGGTGCGGCCGGGAACGCCGGCGCCCCCAAGCAGCGGCGGCGGCGGCAATCTAGTCGCTCCGCCGTATCACCCCGATGTCAGGGGGCCGCCTTGCCGCGACCACGGCCACGCCCTGTCGGTTTTTCCGGTGCCACTGGCGCGGGTGTCTGAGCGCGACGCCCAAGCCCCATACCCTTTGCCAGTTCGGATCGAGCCGCCGCGTAGGCGGGTGCCGCCATCGGGTACTCCGGCGGCAGACCCCATTTCGCCCGGTATTCGTCGGGCGCCAGGTCGTGCTCGACGCGCAGGTGACGCTTGAGAAGCTTGTTCTTCTGCCCGCATTCCAGGCAGGTGATCGTGTCTTGCGACACGGAACGCTTGATGGGGACGGCCGGCTGCTGGACCTCCGATCGCGCCGATGCGGGGTTGCTCGCGGTGGAGAGTGCCCCGTAGATCCCGCGCAGCACCGCAGGGATCTCAGCCACTGCCAGGGTATGGTTGCTCAGGTACGCGGACGCAATCTTGGCGGTGATCTGCACCAGGCCTGCTTGATCAAAGCGATCCTCATGGTTCTGCTCGGACATTCAAAGTGTCTCCACTGTCGGTGCAAGACGGTGATGCGGGCCGCCAAACTAGCACGAAGAACGGCATTCATCACAGTGTAAACTCAACAACGAAAACTCGGAGATCAGCATTTTTTATCTTGTTCTATGCGCTGTGTACGATATACTTCCTTTCATCGGCGCCGCCCTCCCCCACAATTCCGGAGTCCCCTATGTTCCAGTACACGCTGGACATCTTCTCCGATTCCGCTTCAGTTCCGATCTCTGGGCTTGGCCCAGTTTCGGTTCCTTTCTTCGAACCGGACTTGGCAAGCTATGACCATTTCCTTATAGCATTCAGCGGGGGCAAAGACAGCGTTGCACTGGTCCTTGACCTGCTGGAGCGTGGTATTGATCCTGAAAAAATTGAACTTTGGCACCATGATGTTGACGGTCGTGAGGACCACGGCAATTTCATGGACTGGCCGGTCACGGCAGATTACTGCCGCAAGTTCGCTGCAGCCTTTGGGTTGCGCATTTATTTCTCCTGGCGAATCGGTGGCTTCAAGCGTGAACTCCTGAAGACTAACGCCATGATCGCGCCGGTGGCCTTCGAAACACCTGAAGGCGTGAAGGTGGCCGGTGGAGAGCGCGGCGAAGTCGCGACCCGGCGGCGCTGGCCAGCGCTCTCGCCCAATCTGCGCATTCGCTGGTGCAGTGGTGGTTTGAAAGTGGATGTAATGTCTATTGCGATCAACAACCAAGAGAGGTTCCGAGGCAAACGCGTCTTAGTGATGACCGGAGAACGGGCAGCGGAGAGCACCAACCGGGCCAAGTACCTACCGTTCGAGAACCATCGCTGCAACGCACCTGGTAGACGGGTCAACCGGACAGTCCATGTCTGGCGATCCGTGCACGCCTGGAGCGACGAGGATGTCTGGGCGATCATCAGGCGACATGGGGTTGTAGCTCATCCCTGCTACTACCTGGGATGGGGGCGGGCGTCCTGTGCCGCGTGCATCTATGGCTCGCCGTCGCAATGGGCCAGCCTGCGCGTGGCAGCGCCCGAGATGTTTGGCGTGATCTCCACGATGGAGGGCGAGCTGGGGCACACCATCCAGCGGGACGAAACGGTCACGCAGCGCGCTGACCGTGGGCGTGCGCATGACATGGATCCGGAGACCATCCGCATCGCCATGTCCCGCACCTACGAAGGACTCATCCGCGTGGCTACCGCGGACTGGCACCTGCCGAAGGGCGCATACGGCGAGAACGCCGGCCCCTGCTGACCGCCGGAGGTCTCCTTCTCCTGGTCGGGCTCACTTCGCCCTGTCGGACAGCCTCCTCTCCGGGTATGCTCCCGCCGAGAGGTGCAGCCCGATGTCCTACCGTAACAACCACCGCAACCGCTTGGCACTGTGCGCCATCGCCATCGGCATGTGCATGCTGGTCGTGGCAAGCCAGCTACTCCCGTGGCTGCACACAGCGACCCTGATCGCGGGCGCGGTCATCGCGGTCGTCCTGCTGGCGTTCCTTGGTTTCCGCTACACGGCGTTCTGGCGCGACATCTGGATCATGCGCCGCGCATTCAACCAGGCGGTCGACGAGGCGAACGAGCGCCGGAGCCTCGAGCCCTTGTCGCGCTTGGACGCCAAGAAATACGACTGAGAACCCACGCGATCCTCTAACGCTTTAAATCGATGCTATGCGCTGACATCCGCTCTAGTTCGAGCATCCGCGAGCGGGCGGCACTTGCGGGTAGGCGATCACGGTAAGGCGCTGTGCGTCCAATGCCACATGCAGGTAGCAGTCCGAGGATCGGTAGAACATTCCCGCAATCTCAATGGTGAGGCCAGCCCTGGCGGCGAGTTCGTCGAGACACGTCTTGGCCGTCTGCAGCGACGTCATCAGATAGGGCTCCGCCACAGAAGAGCCGATCCGAAGTAGATTGTGCGTGGTCTCTTTGGGCGCTATTGGCACCGCTCCCGCAAGGCCACCGCCAATGGGGGAGGCGCCGATCAGCAGACCGGTATCCTCGGCCGATATGATCTCCGCCCGAGACGGGTTTATCGGATAAGAGCCGACCGCAAGCACGAGGCGGCGTCGTCGGATCAACTCCTCCAAATGTCCAACCGGCATCATGGCCACCCCGGCGGCGGCAGGCTCCTGGCCCGCATGATCGGCGATCATTGGGGCACCTCCTCAGCTTGCGCAATTTCGGCCCTCGCAGCGCGCTCAATGCACCGTTCCAGAACCAAGTCGGCGACCCTCGCTAGGACTTGGGCCTCCACAGGACCGCGTCCGGTCAGGAGGGCGCGACGCACTTCATTTTTTGCCTCCGGGGTGACGGCGTCCGAGATCGCCATCGCCGCTACTGTGACGTCAGGAGCGGAGCGTTGGATCATTGCGACGTATTGTTCGAGAGCACTACCTGGAGGGCCATAGACGACGACGAAATGCATGGCGGACGCTCGCGCTATTCCAGGGAGGATTCCCGACCGAAGTGGCAAGCTTGGCGACGTCAGTCGACACTTAGCCGTACCGTACGGACACAATGCTCACGTGATGTGTTGCATAACCGAGTATGCATCCTTAGAGTGCCCTTCCTTTGTGTCTCGCTATTATTGCGCGACTTTCCGCAAAAGGACAATCCTACCCTTGGTGTTATGGCGAGGTCCGCCCAGGCGCTGCTCTCTCGCCAGCGTTGTCTCCTACCGGAGGTGACGCTGGGCTGGAGCCTGATCCTGACCGCCAGAGGCAGGTTCTTGGCGCTCCAATTCTGGCGGCGCTCGGTCTGACGACTGCAGGCCAGGTGGCAATAGTTGCCGCAATCCTACCCAGGGGGACCTCCCCGCCCCCCGACGCCCTCGGAGACGAACGCGGGGGACCGGATGGTGTGCAAGCGAGCGAACGGGTGCTCGACGTGCGGGGCAGCTATCGCGAGCTGCGCGACATCGCCTGCCGCCTGACCGTTCGGCAGACGGGAGGCTATGCCCGGCGCACCGACCCGAGGCCCGCAAACTCGCCTCACGGCATGGGGGCTGCCCCGGCGTACCGGGACTGCGGACAGATTGAACCGCCCGGTGGTTAATCTTCCACAGGCTCGTCAAGATCGAAGAACCGGCGTGCGAACTGGTCAAATTGGGGAACGGTGAAGTCGATGAGGCCATGCTGCGGGGCGTACACGAACCCCTTGCGGATCAGGGTCGCACGCGCCGGGCCGATCTGATCCACTTTCTTGTGCATGTGGGCGGCCACATCGGCAATGCGGTAGGGGCCGCTGCCGATCTCCGCCATGGCGGCGAGGAATCTCTTCTCGCCGGTCGTCGCCCGGTCGATGCGGACCTTGAAGAAGCTCGCATCGAGGGCCTTCGTAGCCTCAAAGCGTGCGATCTCGGCGTCAACCTTGGTGATCGGGCTGGCGAGGGCCTGCTCCCAAGCGTGTTTACCGAACTCCTGAATGAAGTACGGATAGCCTTCTGTGATGTCTAGAATGTGCTCCACGGCGTCCGGGGCAAAGTGGACGTCCCGCTCCCGGGCCGGGCCGACCAGGGCCTCGGCTGCGGCGGCGCGGCGCAGGTTCTCGACAGGTCGAAAGTCGAAGAGCCGCTCTGCGTACGATCGCGCGTCGCCGGAAAGGGCGGCGATCTGCGGCAGCCCGGCGCAGATGAAGACGATGGGCAGAGCCTTCTGCGAGATCCGGTGGCTGGCGGCGATCAGCCCAGCGAGGCCGGCATCGTCGAGGTACTGCACCTCATCGATCAGCAGTCCGACGGGCGTTCCGGATGACCGCGCCGCCTCGCCAAGCGCCACGAACAGGTCGGTGAGGTCGGACTTTAGGTCCCCGGAGTCGGCTTGTCCGAGCGCGGCATCGACGTCGAACCTGAACTCCGGCCCGTCGGGGATTCCAACGGTGAAAGCCTTCAGCACCCGGAGGGCGGAAATCCCGAAGTCCTTGGCCCGCTCAAACATATTGGCCCGGAGAAGCAGCTTCCGGACGGCTTTGGCAATCTCACCGCGAAAGTCGATCCCCTCCGCCAATTCCATGTGCTCGATGCGGTAGCCTTCCTCCTCAGCTATGCGCTCGGCCTCGTTCAGCAGGACGGTCTTCCCGACGCCGCGGAGGCCGTAGAACATTATCGAACGCTGCGGTGCGCCTCCCTTCACCATCTTATACAGCTTGGTGACCGCATCGATTTCGGCCTGACGGCCCGAAAGGATCAGCGGGCGCGTGCCGGCCCCTGGGCGATACGGGTTGCAGTAGGGATCCAATGCACGACTCCAGCAATCCGTCCTGGTAAGAGGCGTCACTTATAGCGGAGGCGTCCTGAGTGTTCACGCGATTCTCCCGCACGGCTGTCACGTCACCCGGCGGATGGAAGTCTCCGGCGTTTACGGCCCAGCTGCGTCCGCCGGCAGTTCTTGCGGGCACCCAAACGACGTTAGGTCGATGGCCGCCTCCAGGAAGGCGAACACGTTTAGTCCCACTGACCATCCCCGTTGCCGGTCGCGGCTGGTGAGCTCGACGGTGCCGTTCATCGCCCACACACCCTCGTCTCGAGGGGCGCTCCCGTTGTCGTAGACCGGACGGAAATCGGTGGCGTGAATGATCTTGTTGCAGCTATCGCGAATCCCCAGTTCCCCGCTGCCTTCGTAGAACTGTCCGAACGGGCCCTGCTCGTCGTCGATCCTCCTCCTGTGATCAAGGTAACCGGGCGATTCCCTGAACTGGTCGTCGAACGTTCGGACGAGAACTGCAAGCTTCAGCAGGCTTCGGGAAAGCTCGGCCTCGGCGGTTCTGTGATGCAACGCGGCAAGGTTTGGGAACTCCCAAGCGGGTTCCACGTCGTCCTCGACCCAGAGCGCCGGCATGGCGACGCTGGCCAGCACGACGTGCAGGCACTCGAGGCAGAGGCTCCGAATTTCGTCGCGGTCAACGACGTGCGGCTTGTCAAACTCGTGCCAGTACGGGTTCTCGGTGGGATGCCTCGGCTCGGTCATCGTTCATCTCTGTCTGCGGGTAAACGCCGGCACTATGCGGCCAGGGCACATCCGCTTGCAAAGCGTCCGGCGGAGTCTTCTCCTTCACGGAACTCCGACACGGAAGTGTTCAGATTGTCCAGTACCTCGGTGCAAAATGTGAATAAGGGAGCGTGCCGGCTGCAGCCGCTGGGGTGGGTGAGCCAGACAATGACGTATTTCTCAGCACCATCAGCGTCTGTCAGATTTCGATCAAGCCCACCCTGAGTCGGCTTCCGTTCCCGCTCGAGCGGTTAAACGCCCGGTTAAGGGAGACTCCTACCGGGTGGATTGCTGGAGCGGGGCCTGCCCCTGACCGCCAGAGGCAGGCTCTTGACGCTGCACTTCTACCGGCGACTGGTCTGACGACCGCAAGCCAGGAGGCGGGGAGGGCGTCATCAGGACCACGAGCGGCGTGCATCCGGCAAGCGTCAGTAGCGCGAAGGCGGCGAAGGCAAGGCTCTTGAGCTTCATTGTCTGAGTGCGATTTTGAAAGAACAAGGGCGGACATTCTACCGTATTACTCAGACAACGGTCAATAAAAATTCGGTTGATTGCGCTCGCATCTTGCGACAAAGCCCGAAACAGGCTTAAATACATGAAGCCGTTATGGAGCTTCCACCATGCTCTCCTTGGTCAAACGAATGGCCGCCGCGATGATCCCGCAGAACATCTATGACGAAACCTCGCCTAGCAGCGAACAGTTCGCCGCAATCCGTGCGATTGAGGACTGGTACAGCGACAAGCGTGCGCCGCAGGTTTACTTCCTCGGCGGCGGCGCCGGCACCGGCAAGTCGTACACGGCCAATAAGGTGATCGAACGCCTCAAAGAGCGGAACAAGGTCAAGAAGGTGGCGTCCGGGGCCTATACGGGGAAGGCTGCGCACATCCTGCGCAAGAAGGGGGTCAAGGACGCGACGACCATCCACCAGATGATCTACGAGCCCCGCGAGGACGAAGAGACGGGGGAAATCTATTTCGTATCCCGTATCGACGGGCCGGCCGCAGAGGCGGACCTGATCGTGCTGGACGAATGCTCAATGATCGACGAGAGGCTGGCCAACGACATCCTGATGTTCGGCAAGAAGGTGTTGGTCCTCGGCGACCCGTACCAGCTTCCGCCCATAAGCGGTGCCGGCGCATTTACGAAGAGCGCCCCCGACTTCCTCCTGCGCGAGATCCACCGGCAGGCCAAGGAAAGCCCGATCATCCGGCTGGCGACCATGATCCGCAATGGCGAGCTGCCGCGCCGTTTCGGGTCCGCCGGTTCGGCCCACGTTCTCCCGCTCACCCCCCAGACCCAGCGCCTCGTCGCCCGCCGTACGACGCAGACGCTGTGCGGGGTTCACAAAGTCCGCTTTGCCTACACGAGCCGCCTGCGTGCGCTGCACGGGTTCTCCGGCCCGATGCCAATGCGGGGGGAGCCCGTCATGTGCTGCAAGAACAACCGCGACGCAGCGCTCTTCAACGGCATGATGGGCATCATGACGGCCGACGCCGAGCAGGGCTTTGAGAAAGGGGAGGGCGTCTTCAACCTGTCGGTCCTGATCGAGGATGAGGCGAAAAGACGCAAAGACCTACCCACGTCGCCATGGATGTTCCAACAGCACTTTAATCACAGCATCACCCGCCCTAAGATTAGAAAAGGTATTGAAGAATTCGACTTTGGCTATGTCCTGACTGTCCACAAAGCACAGGGCAGTGAATGGGACAGCGTGACGGTCATTGACGACTCGCGAGTCTTTCGCGATGACCGCTGGCGTTGGCTTTATACCGCGGTCACTCGCGCCAGCGATGAACTGGTGCTCCTCCTGAGAGAAGACCTTGGCGGCCGGTGGAATATGCCGGTGTTCGATGACTGCGAATTGCAGCTCGCTGCCTGATCTGCACGAACTCGCGTCGCTCCTCGTCCTACCGGCACAACAAAAACGCCAAGGCTTGCACCAGCTTCGGCCCGCAGGAAACATCGTACAGGGCGCATTATATTGTTGCAGCCATGCGCTTTGTACGATACTTTTGCTGTGTTCCCCAAACACGTCCGAGGCTCCGATGCCCACTATTCATCCGCCGCCCGGCTCTCAATCCGACCTTTTCGGCCCGCAAAAGCTCCCGCTTTGGCAAACCACGAACATTCGCTGGATCATTGAGGAAGGCGAACACAAAGGGCGGCGCTGCATTCTGAAAAGCAGCTTCGACACCAAAGACGGTATGAGGTTTGGTCGCGTGGTTTTGGAAGACACGCGCGAGGAGATCGTCCTGCCGGTGGCGGACTTCCGCCTCGTGATGGAAACCGTTGTGCCGCCGGGCCTGGAACCTTTCAGTGTCCGCCGCCGCCCGATCCCGAGCCTGCCCGTAGCTACCTCCCTGACCTCAATGAGGGTTCGGCCGGTCGAGGCTCCCCCCGTCCGAGCCGCGTAAATGCCGGTCGGCGGTTACCCCTTCTCGGTTCCCCGACATCAGCCGCCGACCGCATCCCACCGCTCCCCACACCGCCCAACAGCCCCTCATCCCTGGAAAGAACCGCACCATGCCACACAGCAAGGGCGACCGTGTTTGCCTGACCCACCCGAAGACCAAGCAGACGGTCAACGCCGTCGTGTTCAAGATCGCGGCCAAGGTTTCCGTCGTCACCGACGATCTGGAGATTTTCACCGGTGGTCCCGCCGTCTTCACCCCGTCCAAGGTGCCCATCCCGTCCAAGCTGCACGATTTCCTGGCGAACCTGACGCTCGAGAAGGGAGCCCGCGTCGAATACGAACATGAGGGGGCGATGGTGTACGGCGTCGTCAGCAAGGGCGGAGAGAATGTCGTCGTCGTCCTGGATGGGGGGCGTCAGGAGAGCCGTGGCCCGGCCTACCTCTACCATCGGTCCAACCACCCCCTGCCGGTTGATCCGCCGTCGGACATGGACAGATGGGCCGTTACGAACTACCGCGAGGTCAAGGCTCTGAGCGAGGAGACCCCGTGCTTTACGGCGACGATCACCTATGACGGTAAGCCGGTTCTACTCGCCGACAATCGCGGTCAGGGAGGTCCCAACGGCTATGCCACCCACCCGAAGGCTCCCAAGGGCACCAAGTGGGAAACGAAGCTGCTCGACGACGCAAAGGCCTGGGCCGAGCAGTTCGGCTGCGCGCACCCGGTTCCCGGCGAGACGGATGACTGGCTGGACTGGCATGTGACGGAACGGCCCTTCGGTGTCACCGCGGCCGCGCACTTCGCGAACTGGAACGCCATGACGGCCAGACTGCGCAAAGCGGAGGACTGATGGCGATGCAGAGCCCCTCATCTCCTGTCTGGTGCCTTCCAGGCGACGACATGCCGATGGTCGAGCCGACGGCTACGCGGGCCGCACTGGCGTCATGGATCGCGGCACCCGACGCCCTTGTTGAAGGCCGCTGGCTCGTAGCCGTCGTCGTCACCCGACGCCGGGTGTACGACGGGGCGCTTGGCCGGCGCGTGACGCGGGACTGGCGGATCGGCCACTTCCTTATCTGGCGCGATGGCCAAGCCGCTCCGACGCTGGATCGGCAGATTTACCGAGAGGTTCTGCAGGAGGCTCGTGCTTACGGTGTCGACCAGAGCGTGGTGCATGGGCGACTCTGCACCATCGGCGGAACGCGCATGAGCTTCGAGCAATTCGGTGTGCGGTCACGGACCCAGCGCGAGGGGCTGGCCGAATGACCGAATCCCGTTTTGCCCGTCACCAGCCGCCTGAGGCCGTGGATTATTGCTTCGACGGCCGCTGCAAGACTGGCGCTTGCCTCGGGTTCTGCACGAAGGACCGTAAAGCCCGTTACGCGGAAGCGGCCAACTGGTTTCGGGAGGGTGGCTGCGTCATCTGCACCCACGATAGCCGGGTTATGGGAGACCACATGACCGGTCGCGCTGGGACAATCCGGCGGGTCTGCGGGTCACCCTTCGATGACCACTGCTATGTCGTGTTCCCTCCCATCGGGCGTGAGCGCAAACCGCGCGAGCGCATGATGGAATTGCGCCAGCTGGAGCCGTTCGATCCCGATGCTCCGTGGCGTCCGGTGCTGGACGCTGAGCAGCTCCGCACCCTGGCCGCGATCCAGGCGGCCCCCTCAGCACCGCTTGTCTGGGGCCGGGAGCGGAACAGCCGCTGGCGTCTGGCCCGGACCCTCGCTGCATTGGGCGTCGTCCGGCACTCGCCGGGCAAGAGAGCGTGGCTTGAACCGTGGGCACTCACAGAAAGAGGGCAGGGAGCACTTGCGCTGCTCGCCCAACCGCCGACGAGCTAGAACCCGGTAATCGCGGGCGAAAAGCGAAATCGCATCGGCCACGTCTTCCAAGGCGTGGCCGCTGGTGTTTGTTGTTCGCTGTCCCACATGGACAATTGGAAATACAGATTTCACTCTGCGTAAGAGCCAGACTTCGTAGAGGTGCAGAATAGCGGCAAATAAAACCGGAGCGCGCCGCATTTTTTGATTGCCTTATGCGCTGTGTACGATACATTTGCCTCGTTCCCCAACATGCAAGGCGACCGCAGCTATGCCTGCACCCGAAACTTTGGCACCCGCCATGACCGCTCCAATTGCGGCCACCTCCATCGACAAGCGCCTGTTCGCGACGTTCCGACCGCAGGCCTGGGTCAATGATCAAGCCGTGGACATCGACGGCGCGACCCTGATCGACGTGACCGACAAGGTGCTGGAACTGAACGCCGATGAAATTCGGGCTCTGCCCGACAGCCCGGATAACGACTTCCTGGCCGAAGGCACCGCCGAACTGGACGCCCACGGTGGCCCTTATGAGGTCGATGTGGACGCGGGTGACCTGTGCGCCTTTTTTGGTGTCGCCGACATCGACGATCTGACCGACGAACACGTTGCCGGAGCGAAGCCCCTCCGCACCGTCACGATCTCGGTGGAGTACGGCATGACCATGCAGGCCTATGGCCGTACGGCCATGCCGCTCGTCGTGCCGGCGGACACTGCCGATGAAGATCTGGTTGCGCTGGCGCGCAAGGCTGCTGCGGAGGCCTTCAAGAACGGCAAGCTGATCGACAGCTGGAAGGTGGACGCCAGCAGCGCCGATGGTTATCGCGTCGTGTCCATGTCCGACGCCGATGAACGGGACATCGACCCCGATGGCTTCTCGCTGCAGGACAATGGCATGCGCTACCTCACCGCGGCCGAGCGCGCCGTGTTCGACAGCGCCGCCGGCCGCGCTCTGCTGGTTCACCTGCCGGATATGCTGGCTCTGCTCAATGACGCGCTGCCGACCATCGCCGCCATGGCTGGTTACAAGACGCCAACCCCCCAGGTCGACGATTTCATCGGGCTGGAGCGAGACATCACGAAACTCCTTGCGGTGGTGAGCGGCGACAAGGATGCCAGCACCAACAATGACGATGAAGACGTCTGCCGCACCTGCCACGGCCCCGGCGCGACCGGCGATGATGCCTTCGATGGCGAATGCCCATCCTGCGCCGACAAGTCCGACGAAGCTCTCCACGCCGAGCTTGGTGCGGCAGGCCCGGTATGAGCGTCTCCGTCACTCAAGGTGTTCTGCCCAACGCCGAAGACCGCATCCGCCTGCTGAAGATGGGACCCGATCCCTGTCCAATTGAGCCGGGGGCCACCGGCACGGTCAAAGCCGTGAACATGTTCAAGTTCGGACCACCGGGGCATGGGCAAATCCGTGTCGACTGGGACAATGGCAGGTCCTTGATGCTCGCCCTGCCGGAAGACGAGTTCGAGATCATCGCCTAACCGCTGCGGGCGCGTTCCCTGGAGCGCGCCCCCGTCCTTGGCTCCTTGACGCTTGAAGCCAGCGCCTGAGCCCACCAGCGGCACCTGCGTCCCCCCCGCTTGCTGCCATTCCCGCACCGGGAATCCGACCGCGACACCGGAGCACTCCATGGTCGTCTTATCCCCTCTCCCGATCCTGTGCGCTGCCGAGTTGGACACGCTCGCGGGGATCCATGCTGATCCCGCCTGCTCCATCATCGGCACAGGCACGGTACCGCCAGACCGTCTGCTGGACCTCCACGGCACGGGCGTCTTGGTGAAACCCGCCTACTACGAGCGCGACGGCAAGCCCTGGCCGGTGTCGGCGCGCGGCTTGGCGGTCCTCCGCCGCGCGGGACTGATCGCGGATGTGCCTCCGATTGAGTGCGTCGCCGCCGTCCGACAGGGGAGCGGATATGCCGCCATGGAAGGTGCGCCCGTTCAACCCTGGCACCTCATTCTCGACCGGCATCCCTACGCCATTCCGGTCAAGGGCGAGGTGCCGCTCACCCCTGGCTGGACCCATGTGTTTTCCGGCCATGACGGGCCGGGAACCAGCGACTGGTTCGTGCTGCTCCGGCTTCCCCCAAAGACGCCGGGCACCCGGATACGCGTGGTCCATCGGGAGCCTGGCTTCTCGCTGTCCAGCACGGAGGGGATGACCGGAACTCTGTCGACCCCACCGTTCGCTGGCGAGTGCAAGAGCTGCAGCTATCCGAACAGCCCCTACTCCTGGTTCATTCCGGACGGGGTGTGGAAGTCGTACTGGAACACTTGCGTGACCCGGCTCGACAAGGTGGAGCTGTTGCCGTGACGGCCGGCATCTATCGCAGCAATCTCGCCACCTAAACGGCCGGCCCGTCGGCCGGAGTGCAGGCCCTTTCGCTCGCCCCTGTTTCGCGCCCTGTCCGTCACCCGTCTCCGTGACCTCAAGCCGATCAGGGCCGCGACCACCTGTTGGTTCACGGGCCTCCGCGCAATCGCGCCGCCCTAGCCGTCTTCGTCCGCCCCCGACACCAGAGCGCCGCCACACAGCCGCCGCTACACCCGGACTCTGCCAATGAACATGCTTTCCAAGGCTGATCGCCAGCTCGCCATCGACTTCGACCGCGACTACACCATCCCGACATGCATCCATTGCGGCGAGCCGCAGGTCGTGGAACTGGCCGAAATCTGGTCGGATCACTCCTTCATGATCTCCACCTGCTGCCATCTGCTTTATGAGGAACTGGTTTATGAGATGGCCGATCCGGACTTCCGCACGTCCCTGCTGCAGAACCTGCAAGCGGCGGAGCACCTGGGCGCTGAGCGGCTGCGTCGGGTGGCCGATCAAGACGGGCAGCTACTCTTGGATTGCGAGTTGGAAGTCGCGCCCATCGCCTTTTCCAGGATGAAAGCCTTCGTCCAGCGCCACCACGATCACTGCCCGCCTCCCGTCTGTTGGCGGTATGGCGCTGGCATCTGGAACGGTCACACGCTGGTAGGCGTCGTTTCAGTTGGACGGCCAGTGGCCCGGATGCTGCCGCAGACGGCCTGGGTGGAGGTTAACCGGCTGTGCGTTGATCGGAGCCTCCCGGACACGCTTCGGTACAAGGCCTGCTCGACCCTCTATGCCTGGGCGGCCTCTGAGGCTGCCCGGAGGGGGTTCGACCGCATAATCACATACACGCTCTCGACGGAATCCGGCATGAGCCTCCGCTACGCCCGCTGGAAACCCGAGCACGTAACCCGACCGAAGAGTTGGAACAGCCGGAGCCGCCAGAGGGTCGACAAAACGCCCCTGGTACCGAAGGTCCGCTGGGCACGCGACCTCAAGGCGGCACGTCCGGCACTCCAAGACTGAGGGAGCAGCGCATGCATACTCCGCGGGTCTGGCTCGCCGCGGCTTCTCGGCGTCGAAGCACGACGTCGGGAGACCGGCCATACACAGAGCATATCGGAACGTGTCAACGCGAATGAGACAGCCGAGATTTGAGTTCAAGCTCGGGAAACTTGCGTGATCGGAGGCGCCAGCAAACTGGTCGCCGCGTCCGTCTGCTCGCAGGATGCCGGCGGGCTCAGGTCGCACAAGGCCCTTCCGTCCCGCCCTGTGAGGCGGGTCCCTCGAGAAGAGCCTTGCCCGCCCCCTCGCGCGCCGGCGTGTTGAATGGCAGGCCGGGACGGCGGGATGGCCGATCTCCAGCCGAACACCGGGATGACAGGACTGAGCATCAGCTCGCCTTCGGCTCGGCCGGCGGGTTGATCCATACGGCAGCTGGCGGTGCCGGCGCTTCAGGCGGCTTGCGGACGAAACGCTCGGGATGGCGGCGATGCCCCTCATCGAGCACTGCCTGACGCGCGGCGCGGATCGCAGCGGTGTCGCCGTAGTGCACCTGGTGCGGGGTCATCAGCGCCAGCCCGGAATGTCGATGTTCGGTGTTGTACCAGCCGAAGAAGGCGCGGCAGAACGCCCGGGCATCCTGGATCGAGCCGAAGCGGTCCGGGAAGGTGTGATGGTACTTGAGCGTCTTGAACTGCGCCTCGGAGAACGGGTTGTCGTTGGATTGCTGCGGTCGGCTGTGGCTGCGTGTCACGCCGAGATCAGCCAACAGCTCGATCACCGCCTTGGCCTTCATCGCCGCCCCGCGGTCGGCATGCAGCGTCAGCCGGTCGCGGGTGATGCCCTGCTTGCGCACCGTCTGTCGGATCAGCCGCTCGGCCAGTGCCGCGCTTTCCCGGTAGGCCACTGTCCAGCCCACCACGGCGCGGCTGTAGATGTCGAGGATGACGTAGAGGCACAGCCAAGTGCCCTTGACCGGGCCCTTCAGCTTGGTGATGTCCCAGCTCCACACCTGGTTGGGGCCGGTGGCGAGCAGTTCGGGCTTGCTGTAGGTCGGGTGCCGGCACTGCTGGCGGCGCTCGCGCACCTCATCGTTGGCGGCGAGCAGGCGGTACATGGTGCGCACCGAGCACAGGTACTGCCCTTCATCGAGCAGGGTGGCGTAGACCTGGGCCGGGGCGGCATCGACGAAGCGGTCCCCATGCAGCAGGTCAAGCACGTGATCGCGCTCACCGCCGCTCAGCGCGCGTGGTGGACGGGGCCGACGGCGGGATGGCGGTGGTGGACCAACCCGGCGCTGCCGGTCGCGATGACGATAGAAGCTGGCGCGCGGCACACCAAGCGCCCGGCAGGCGGTGGAGACGTCCACCGCCGAAGCAGCCTGCTCAATGGCGGTCATCATTTGCTCTCGCCGTGGTCCATCGAGGGCAACGGAAGTCCCAGCACGTCGGAAAGTTTTTTTTGGAGATCAATGACCGCTTCGGCGCGGGTGAGGCGCTCACGCAGGCGTGCATTCTCCCGCTCCAGGCGCTCCACGTCGCTTTTCAGAGGATTGGTCGGCGGGGTCTTCGGCCCCGGCTTGGCCGGGGCGAGGCCGCGCAACTGTCCACCATCGCGTTGGCGGCGCCAACGGGTGACATTGGAGGAATACAGCCCCTCACGACGCAGGATGGCGCCAATCTCCTTGGGGTGGGCGCGGTCGATCTCCTCCAGCACGCGCAGTTTGTCGGCGACGCTGAAGCTGCGGCGCTGCGGGCGCTCGCTCACCTCCGGGTCGGGAGTGGATACGGTGGTGGAAGCAGGGGGGAGTGTCGGTGTGCTCATCAGGTCCTCAACAGCGCCCTCTACCGATCATTTCAGCAGGCGGCTGTCTCACTCAACGTTGGCACAGAGGGTATCGTCCGTCACGAACGGGCAGCCGGGGCGAGCTTCGCCAAGTCCAACTCGCCCTCGGCGCCCCACCCGGCGGTGCCGGCCTTCACCTCGGGCCGGAACGCCTCATACATCCGGAACGCCTGCCGTGCGAGGTCCGCCGGTGGCAATGAGTGGGCCAGCACCGTCATGGCCTGACGCACATCCTCCAGGTCGTCCCCAAACTTCCCGGCCAAGTACC
The DNA here is from genome assembly GCF_003116065.1 of Azospirillum sp. TSO5. Taxonomy (NCBI): domain Bacteria; kingdom Pseudomonadati; phylum Pseudomonadota; class Alphaproteobacteria; order Rhodospirillales; family Azospirillaceae; genus Azospirillum; species Azospirillum sp. TSO5. The sequence continues at coordinate 19,554 of NZ_LGQY01000112.1, forward strand.
GGTTCACGCTCGCCGGCGTGATCGGCTTGCCTTGACGGACCGCACGCAAGCCGCCCTTGGTGTGCACGGCGGGGACCGACCGTCCCATGAGGTGAAGGTGGATCTCTTCGCCATCTTGGAGCGCCTTGCGCTGATCGCTCACCGTCTCTGGGGTCGGCTCGAAAATTCCCAGCCGGACACCTTTGGCATGCGCTGTGAGGCCCGATAGAGCCTTTCCCATAGTGAGGGCCTCATCACGGTCCAGACCTAGCCGTTCCGCGACCACTGCAGCCCACAGCGTCAACACCGGTGCCCTGTTGATCATGATCTTGCGATGCGATGGCGACATAGTTCGATCCTTGTGTTAACGCCCTCATCTGAACGGAGCCTCAGATAAGCGGTTCCGTTAGGAGGGACTTCCAGAACGGGCGATGGAGAGTTGCGGAGATTGCCGCAGTCGCCGCAGCGGGTCTCTGGGCTGCAGACGACTAGCTGCCGCTAGGTGATGCTCTGCCGCCTTCGCCCATGCGTGACCTGCGCCAGATCCGACGCAGCTTGCGCCTTGGCGCTGCCGGCGGCGCCCTAACCAGGGATGACTGGGCAAGCCAGCGTCTGACTCGGACATCAAGTATTGCATTAGAAGCGCGCCTTGCCACCACCCCACCTAAAACGCATTACTATTGCTCCGCGTCCGACCGATACATTGAAGATACCTCACGCTTGTAGATGGCGGAGCTTAAAGTGTAGCGTTACGCTTCATTTATCGTTGCATGGCTGCGCTCTGTACGATATAACGGCGCTGTGTTCCCCACACTCCGCCCGCAGAGGCTCCCGCATGCAATCCGCTCCCGACTTTTCGCTTGTCATGAACCGCTACCGTTCCAGCGTCGGTGCCGCCGTCCAGGCCGGCACGCTGCCTCGCGGCTTCGGCATTGAGGTTCGCTGCACGCCCGCCGGCATGTTCACGGCTCTCAACGTCGAGGTCATTCGGTGTGAGGTTCTTGTTGTGGACCCCGCCCATGCCGCATCGCCAATGCCTGTTCTGAACACCGCCGGCGAATACCTGCGTAAGGTGCTGCTCAAGCTCGCAAATGAGAACGCCGGCATCGTGGGCGTGGTGAAGTACCGCCGCGATCTCTTGGCGCAACAGGCGTCCACGGTGCGCACGCTGGACGCCTCGGCGCTGGCCGCAATGGCGTGGGCTCCCCCGGCCAACGACTGCGCTCCGGAAGAGCCCCCGCCGCCCGCGTCGGCTGCTTGCGATGAAACGATGGTGAGCGGCTACGCTCTGCTCGCCGATCGCCTCTTGGAACGGATCAACGCCGGGGCGGCCATGTCGTCGGCGGAGCTTTTCAAACTGGCGGACGAAGCGTTCGGCGGAACCATGGGCGCGGGCGCTTACGTTGCCAAGGACGCCTATGAGGCGTCGGAACTGGCGATGAACCGCCATATTCGCGCCAACTCTGCCGTCTGGAAGCTGGACGTTGATGCGGACAGCGCCGTTCGGATCGCGTCAGAAATCGAGGCGGCGGCGGCTCTGTTCCCCACTCAGACCCGCCGCGATGGGGAAATGCTGGCGCTGCAACAGTTCTCGACGCCTCCCGCCTACGCCTACGCGCTGGCTTGGGCCGCGGGCGTGACTGCAGGCGACGTTGTGTTTGAGCCCAGCGCCGGGAATGGGGGGCTTGCGGTGCATGCCTCCAACGCCGGAGCTAAGGTCCACGTCAACGAAATCGCCAACCGTCGCAAGCTGGTTCTGCGGGCGCTCGGCTACGAGCCCACCGGCGAGAATGCCGAACAGGTCCACAACATCTTCGCGGGCAAGCTGACGCCTACCGTGGTTCTGATGAACCCGCCCTTTAGCCGGTCGATCCGCACGGGCGACAAAAAGGACCTGTCGGTGGCCGGCGAACACGTCGAGGCCGCGCTAAAGCTGCTGCCGAACGGTGGCCGTCTCGTCTGCATCACCGGCAAAAACACCGGGGCCATCGGCAATCGGGGCTCGTGGATCACGCGTATCCGCTCCAAATACGCCGTGCGGGCCAACCTGCTTGTGGGTGGTGCGCTCTACAAGGCTCATGGAACCAGCATCGAAACCCGCGTCGTGGTGATCGACAAGGTTCCGGCGAACAACACCACGCCGGTCATTGGGCAGGCGGACACCCTGGAACAGCTTATCCGCCTCCTGGCCCCGGTGCGCCGTACGTCCAAGGTGGACGACGACGGTGACGGCGCGGACAGCCGCTTTGCCGCTTACCGTCCGGCCCGCCTGGACACTGCCAAGCTGGGCCTGCCCACGCCGGCCCCGCATCCGGGAAAGCTCGTGGAAAGCTGGGCCATGTCGGCGGTCACGCCGCCGGAAATCTGGTATGTGCCCAGCTTCCCGGAAGACGTGATCGCGGAAGGAAAAATCTCGGCTGCGCAGTTGGAAGTCGTCTGCTACGCAGGTCAAGCGCACGCTCAATGGCTGGAAGCACATACCGATGGTGTTCCGTGGCGCCGTGCTTACTACATCGGCGATGGAACAGGGGTGGGCAAAGGGCGCGAGATCGCCGCGATTATCTTGGACAACTGGCACAAGGGCGTTCAACGCCATGTTTGGCTGACGAAGGACAGCACCAAACTCTTGAAGGCCGCAAAGCGCGACTTCAAGGCCTTGGGTGGCGATCCGGCCCTGGTGTTCCCATTGCGCGCCACCCCGGCGGGCGAGGCGGTGAAGGCCGCGCATGGCGTGATGCTCGTTTCGTTCGGAGAACTGCGGTCGAACCGCCCCGGTAAATCGCGGGTCCAGCAGATTGTCGACTGGCTGGGCTCAGATTTTGAGGGCGTTCTTGCCATGGACGAGTCCCACAAAATGGGCAACGCCATGGATGAAAAGGGGGAGAGGGGCCGCACGAAAGCGTCTCAAACGGCTTTGGCAGGAATCGATATTCAGCGTCTGCTACCAAAGGCGCGTGTCGTCTATATCTCGGCCACGGCTGCATCCGAAGTGCGCAATTTCTGCTTCGCTGATCGCCTCGGCATTTATGGACCGGGCACGCCGTTTCCCACCAAAGAGGCTTTCGTGTACCGCATCGAGGCCGGCGGCGTAGCCTCAATGGAGATCGTCGCCCGTGATTTGAAGGCCATGGGCTTGTTCTCGGCCCGCTCGCTGTCGTACGCCGACGTGAAGTTTGAGCGGCTGGTTCACGAGTTGGCCCCGGCTCAATTGGAAACCTACGATACCTTGGCTGATGCCTGGCAAATCGTGCTTTCCAACCTCGATGCCGCCATGGACTCAGCGGGTTCTAAGTCTGACGCCGGCGCCCGCAGCGCCGCCCTGTCGGCATTCTGGGGGGCCAACCAGCGCTTCTGGAATCAGGTTCTCACGTCCATGCAGCTGCCGACAGCGGTCCGTGAAATGGAGCGCGACATAGCCGCCGGTCATGCCGTGGTCGTCCAACTCGTGAATACCCTGGAAGCCCAGCAGGAACGCGCCCTGTCCAAGGAGGGCGCCATGGAAGCTCTCGACGATCTGGACCTGACGCCTCGTGACATTCTGATGCAGTATTTGGAGGCGTCGTTCCCCATTCACGCCTACGAGGAATACACCGACGAAGAGGGCAACACGCGGACCCGCCCCGTAATCGACGAAGCGGGGAACCGCGTCGTGTGCGCAGAAGCGGTCATGATGCGTGACGATATGCTGGCCCGCGTCGGCTCCCTCAAGGTGCCGCACGGGCCGCTGGAAGCCATCATCGACCATTTCGGCGTGGAAACCGTGGCCGAGATTACGGGCCGCTCCCGCCGGGTCGTCACCCTGGCCGATCCGGAAACCGGTCTGCCGACGCGCCAGATCCAAGCCCGGAGCGAGGGCGCCCGCCTCGCCGACATGGAAGCGTTCGCCAACGACAATAAGCGCATTCTGATTTTCAGCAATGCCGCCAACACGGGCGTGGATTTTCACGCGTCCAATCAGATCCCCAATCGTCGCCTGCGCCGTCATTACGTGCTGCAGGCGGGGTGGAATGCGAAAGAATGCACCCAGGCCCTGGGGCGCACCCACCGCTCCGATCAAGCGCAGGCCCCGGAATACATCTTGGTCACGACCAATCTTCGCGGCCAACTGCGGTTTATTACGTCCATCGCCCGCCGGCTGGGGGCGCTTGGCGCTCTCACGAAGGGGCAGCGCGACACCGGCAGCCAAGGGCTGATGTCGGAGCGGGACAATCTGGAAGGCGAGTACGGCACGGCGGCAATCAATCAGATCATCCTCGAACTGCACATTGGAAGCTCGGTTGCCGGGCTCACCATGGCTGAGTTTGAGCGCAAGCTGGGGCTCCGCCTGACCGATAAGGAAGGGAACCTCACTCGCAACAGCTTCCCTCCGGTGCGTCAATTCCTCAACCGCCTGTTGGCGTTGAAGGTGGCCGACCAGAACGCGCTCTTTGATGAGTTCCAAGATCGCCTTGATGAGCAAGTTCAGGCCGCGATTGATGCCGGGGTCTATAACCAGGGCGTCGAGGAATACCGGGCAGATCGCATCGAAGTGGTGAGCCCGCCGCGGACCGTGTACGTCGAGCCGTCGTCCAAGGCGGAAACCTACTACGTTCACCTCCGGGCATGGCACCGCCGCACGCCCCGTTCCTTCCATGCCGTTGCCGACGGACGGATGGGTGGCAAGAAGCGGGAGGTTACCGGCTTTGTCCGCGAGATCGCCACGGGGGCGGTGTTCGCGGTCGCCACGGCCCGCGCCCGGACGGACGACGCAGGGAGCGTGATCGCACAAGTCCGGCTTATCGGCCCCTACTCGGAACGCTTCGAGGAAGCCCGTAATCTGTCATCCGCTAAGGCCTTCGCCATCCTGTCCAGCAGCGAGGCCGAAACCCTGTGGCTTGAACAGGCGAGGGCGACGAAGGAACTGCAAGGCTACGATCTGAACCTCATTTGCGGCGTTCTGCTCCCTGTCTGGGACCGCCTGGATGCCGGGGGCCGGGTCTTCCGCGTGATCGATGAAACGGGCGCTCAGTACCTTGGTCGCCTGATCCATCCCGGACGCGTGCGTTCCACCCTGGCGAAGCTGGGCGCCGATCTGAATACGGCCTGGACCCCGGAAGAGGCCATTGACGCGGTTCTTACCGATGTGCGGCTGGATCTGGTGAACGGGTGGAAGCTCAAGCGCGCCCGCGTCAACGGCGAGTATCGGATCGAGGTCGTCGGGTTCCAGCCGTCGGATATCAAGCGTCTGGCCGACCTTGGCTGCCGGCGCGAAATTGTCCAGTACGCGACGCGCTTTTTCGTCCCGACCGCCGATGCGTCGGTGATGACCGCGCTTCTCCGCGTAGCGCCGGTGGCTGAGGACGACGCCGACGCAGCGGAAGCGGCCTAAGTCGGGAAAGGAACCTGTCCGGCACTTCGGGCAGGTTCCGCCGGCTCCCCGAAGGAGCAGGGGAGGGAATCAACTCGCCCCCTCTCCGCCACCCCCGTCCCTCGAATGTCGCGGTCGAACGCCAGTGCGGCGGGAAGGCGAGGCGGGCAGGGGAGCCGGCCAGGATCGGACCCCGACCCTGGATAGGAATGGATACGAAACATGGCGACGAACTACGGCCTGGGGCAGGCCAGCGGGCCTGAGCTACGAGCCCTGCGCAAGGCACTTGGGATTGAATCCCAGCTTGGCATGGCGGCGCTGTTGCACTTTCTGGGCGGCACACCGGTAGCGCGGTCCACGATCAGCCGTCAGGAGAGGCTTGCTGCCGCGTCATCGACAGAGCTGGTCGCGTTCCTACGCTTCCTCGCCCTGGTCAGGCCCAAGCCTCCGGCAGAGGGGGTGAGGTCAACCGAGCCGCCGCTTCCAACTCTCGACGGCTTCCTCGAATGCCGGCTGGGGGCCTCCCGGTCGGACACCGACGCCGGAACCATCGAACAGGCCGCAGCGGACTGGCGCGAACTCCTGCTGTCGCATCTGCGCTTGGGACGGGCTCTGCAGGTGGAGTTGCTGGATGGGCAGGAAGACCACGAGTTCATCGTGCGGCTCATCCAGGCCGCGCCCGGCGTCGCGGCACAACACCTTCTCCGGCTGGGGTACGGGCCGGAACCGTCATCACACCCGAGGTTCAACCATGCTCACGAGCAACTTGATCTGTCCTCAGTGCCGGCGTCCGTACAAGACGGAGGACGGATTGCGCCGGCACCTGGAGGAGCGGCACCGGGCTCTGGTGCTGGACGAGGACATCCCCGAGATCACCGGCCGCAGCTTCATCTTCGAGGATCAGATCTACGATGTTGAGGGCTTGCTGGCGCTGGTGAGCTCCGCACCATCCAAGTTCCCCCCTGAGTTGGTTCCATTGGATCAGGCGCTGCTGACCCATGTCGCCCTCTTCGAGCGCGATGAACGCCGGATCGCCACCATGACACCCGCCGAAGCTGAGGTGCCGATCCTCACCGTTGGTATGGCAGGCGGCACCACGCAGGTCATCGACGGTCTGCATCGCATTCACCGCCGGCACCGCGACGGCAAGAGGGACATAGCGATGGTGTTCGTTCCTCACGCGGTCGCCCAACCCTTCATCCACCCGCGCCCCCGCCGTGGCGCGTGAGCAAAGGAGACCTGTCGTTGTCCAGCTTAAACACCGAGAACGCTATGCGTCCGTTCGAAGACGATCTGGCCGCCCTGCTGGCCGCACTGTCCGGATACGGCAGCTTCGTGCACGAGATGATCGGGGATGCAGGGGAGGGGCTGTGGGCCAACTCCGAGCGCCCTGGCCCCGAGAAGCTGTTCGCCTTCGAGGTTCAAAACGCGGCGGGCGACCGCTGGCTTGCCCTGCTCGTCTGGAAGGATCGCGCCGACGGCGGCATCACCGGCGCCCTGGTGCGTTCCGCAAACGTGCCGATCCAATACGAGGACGAGGAGGTTACGCTTGACCAGTTGGCCGTCCGGCATCGCCTGAGCAAATCGACGAGGCCGCAGTGGGATGACGTCCTCGATCTTGCCGATGAGCTGATCGCGCCGCCGGACGCCAAAACCTCCTGAACGATGACGGATCGGAAAGGCGATGATTTTCGCTGCCTTTCTCCGGCGCGCAGGCGCAGCCTTCTGCCGTATCGTCGTGGCTCGACACTCGGGAGCGCGCCGATGAGGAAATCCCTCGCCAACCCAATCAGCGAAGCCCACGCCCGGGGCCAAGTCACAGCACTCCTCAAGGGCACCTTTCACCGGGAGCGCCCCGCTGATGCCGAGTTGGTCCAGTACCTGTCGGCCGAGATCGCTGGGTCAATCTGGCGCCAGTACGAGATCGGCCCCTTTCAGTGGCAGGCGAAGCATCTGCGCTGGTTTCTGCGCGATGGGACGGCAGAGCTGAGCATTGAGGACCGGCACACGTACTACCTGACCGCAGAGCGGGTGTCCCAGGCACTTGGCAAATGGGAACGGTGGGAAGAGGATCTCGCTTCCGGGCCTTGGGCAATCCCGCCTGCAGCGCTCGTTCAGCCGGCGTTATCCCAGCCTGCTGTATAGAACCCACCCCATCCTCGCTAGACTTGGGCCGCTGAATCCATGCAGCGGCCCGTTTTTTATCGCGTGGCGAAGCTACATCTGGAATAGTGTCGGCCCAATATGCGATGTCGCATGATTAGCGACTATTTCCATAATAGTTCTTATGTGTGTTTTATTTCCACGTTGGAGGTGATGGTGGCATTGCGGCTCTTTGTGTTACCGGCTCTGCTGATCGCATTGAATATTCCTCACGCGCTGGCCGACGGATACGCAAAGGAATATTTGCAGCGTGTGCGCCCAGGAATGTCTGAGGAGAGCGTTCGCAGAGTATTTTCCGAAGTACGGTGTGATGAAGTTAGAGAGCGACTGCATCAAGACCGTGTGAATGGCAAGACACAAGACCGCCTAAATTTAGAATGTGTCGCGCGTAACCTTTATTCCCCTTACAGCGTCGATTTCTCCCCGTTGTCAAAGGGGCGGAAGGCTCAGTCGATCAGGTATATTTGGATAGATGTTAGAGACGAAGATATGATTGCCGCAGAAGTCGCAGAGACCATTGGGCTACCGATGGCAAAAAAAGAATGGCAACATACGTTAGGAAAAACATACCCGTGCTGGTTCTTCGAGAATAAAGCCGTCAGAGCGCCTCTGTGTCATGATAGCGAAGATGAAGGGTATCGGGTATGGCACCTGGGTTACATAGCAAAGCGCTAGACCGGCGAAGCATGATCAAGAACGAGAACTTTGTGTGCATCGATCGACAGACCTAGCTACAGTACAGTCGCATCAGTAACCAACCTATGATGGAGCACTTGATGCGCCTGTTTGGGGTTAAGGGGTTTCCAGAAAGTTCAGAGATCCCCACCGTGGTCTGGCACGTTCGGGCCATGTCGGCCGAGCGCGCAATCCAACTGGTGGAGGGGCTGCCAGACGCTGCTGGCTTGCGCCTCGTGGCTGTCGACACCGGCTGTGGCCTGCCGGTCGAAAGCGTTAGCCAAACCATGCCATGGCCCTGGCCCAACAAAGCAGCCTGAACCTTGGTGACGCTACACCCGTGCAGGCCTGCCGGCAGGCTGCGTCGGCATCTCCTTACTTCCAACCGACCGCAGTAGGTCCGTTTGATCGACCAGTTGCTCCGCGATCAGGTGGATGACCTCGCCCTCGATCTGCACGCGGCCCTTCACCGCCAGCATGCTGGCTCCCAGGATAATGCGGCGCTGCTGCTCGAAGAGCTTCTTCCAAACGATGATGTTGGCGATGCCGGTTTCATCCTCAATCGTCAGGAATAGCACCCCGTTGGCCGATCCCGGCCGCTGCCTGACCAGCACCAGGCCAGACACCGTCACCCTGCGTCCGTCCCGCGCGCGAGGGAGATCGGCGCAGGTGATGCTGCCCTGCCCTCGCAGGTCCTGGCGGAGGAGAGCAACAGGATGACTGCGCAGGCTCAAGCCCGTCATCGTGTAATCCTCCACCACCTCCCTGCCCTCGCTCATGGGCCTGAGGGTGACCTCCGGCTCCACCGCCTCTTGCGCAGCCCCGGCGGCCGCGAAGAGCGGCAGGGCCTCATCCCGGAGCGCCCGGATGGCCCAAGCAGCCTCTCGACGCGTAAGCCCCATACCGGCGAAGCCATCGGCGGCCGCCAGCTGGCGTAGTGCCGCGACCGGCACACCCGCCCGGCGCCACAGGTCCTCAACGTCGCCATAGGGACGATCCTCGCGGGCGGCGACGATCCCGGCGCCGGCGGCGTTGGCCAACCCTCTCACCAGCCGGAGTCCGAGGCGGACGGCCAACCTGCCCTGCCCCACCGGCTCCAGCGTGCAGTCCCAACGTGAAGCGTTGACGTCGACCGGCCGGACCTCGACACCGTGGTCGCGCGCATCCCGAACAATTTGGGCCGGCGCATAGAAGCCCATGGGCTGAGCGTTCAGGAGAGCGCAGGTGAAGACCTCAGGGTGATGGCACTTCATCCAGGAGGAGGCGTAGGCGATCAGCGCAAAGCTCGCTGCGTGGCTTTCCGGGAAACCGTATGACCCGAACCCCTCCAACTGCTTGAAGGTACCCTCGGCGAACTCCCGGCTGTAGCCGCGCGCCACCATGCCGTCGACCAGCTTACTCGAAAATTTGCTGACACCACCTGTGAGCTTGAAGGTGGCCATAGCCCGCCGCAGCTGGTCGGCCTCGCCGGGGGTGAAGCCGGCGCACTCGATAGCCACCCGCATCGCCTGCTCCTGGAAGAGCGGAACGCCAAGCGTCGATCCCAGGACCGCCCTGAGTTCCGGCGTGGGATAGTCCACCGGCTCCAGCCCCTCACGGCGGCGCAGGTAGGGGTGCACCATGTCGCCCTGGATCGGACCGGGCCGGACGATCGCCACCTGGATGACGAGATCGTAGAAGGTCCGCGGCTTGATGCGGGGGAGCATGGCCATCTGGGCCCGGCTTTCGATCTGGAAGACGCCCAGTGTGTCGGCCCGCCGGATCATCGCGTAGGTCGCCGGGTCCTCGGCAGGGATGCCGGCCAAGTCCATGCGGATGCCCTTGTGCTCCTCCAGCAGCTCGAAGGCCCGGCGCATGCAGCCGAGCATCCCCAGCGCCAGGATGTCGACTTTCATGATCCTCAGCGCGTCGATGTCGTCCTTGTCCCATTCGATGACCTGCCGGTCCTCCATCGCCGCGGGTTCAATGGGGACGAGTTCGTCCAGCCGATCCTGCGTGAGAACGAAACCGCCCGGGTGCTGCGACAGGTGCCTGGGCGTGCCCATCAGTTGCTGGGCAAGCTCCAGCGTCAGACGCAGACGCCGGTCTTTGAGGTTCAGGTTCAGCTCCTTCGCGTGCTGCTCCTCGACACCCTCATCCGACCAAGCCCAAATCTGCCCTGCCAGTGCCGCTGTGACGTCTTCGGTGAGCCCGAGCACCTTGCCGACGTCGCGGACGGCACCACGCGCCCTGTACCGGGTGACCACCGCCGTCAGAGCTGCACGGTGGCGGCCGTAAGTCTCGTAGATCCACTGGATGACGATCTCACGGCGGTCGTGCTCGAAATCGACATCAATGTCCGGCGGTTCACGGCGCTCTGCCGATACGAAGCGCTCGAAGAGCAGGTTGTGCTTTTCTGGGTCGATGCTGGTGATGCCGAGCACGTAGCAGACAGCTGAGTTGGCGGCTGACCCCCGGCCCTGGCACAGGATGCCGCGGGAACGGGCAAAGCGAACGATGCTGTGAACGGTCAGGAAATAGGGTGCGTAACCAAGCTGGTCGATCAGCCGCAGTTCATGCCTGAGCACCGCCTGCACCTTCTCAGGGGCACCATTTGGGTAGCGCTGTGCCGCCGCCTCCCAGGTCAGCCGCTCCAGCGACTGCTGCGCCGTCAGCCCCGGAATCACGACCTCCTCCGGGTATTGGTACTGCAACTCGTCCAGCCCGAACCGGCATCGCTCCACGACCTCCAGCGTCCGCGCCACCGCTTCTGGGTGCCGGGCAAAGAGGCGGGCGATTTCTGACGGAGGCTGCAAGAAGCGGTCGGCGTACCGCTCCCGCCGGAACCCAGCGCTGTCGATGGTGCAGCCCTTGCGGATGCAGGTGACGATGTCCTGCATGATGCGCCGTTCCGGCGCGTGATAGAGGACGTCGTTGGTCATCACGGTCGGCACACGGTGGGCCGCGGCCAGTTCTGACAGCAGGTGCAGCCGCAGGACATCGCCCGGTCGCCGGCGGAGCGTCAGGGCCACGTAGCACCGGCCGGGAAAGGTATGGCGCAGCCGCGCCAGTTGCCGGGCGCAGCGGTCGTCCGGTTCATCCGGCACCAGGATGGCCAGCAAGCCCTCGGCCCAATCGGCGACGTCCTCCCAGGACAGATCGCAGGCCCCCTTCCCTGCCCTGCTTTTGCCGAGCGTCAGCAGACGGCAGAGCCGACCGTAGCCCGCCCGGTCCATGGGATACAGCAGCAGGGCCGTACCGTCAGTTAGGTCAAGCCGGCTTCCGATGACCAACCGGACGCCAGTCTGCCGCGCCGCCTCGTGGGCGCGGACGATGCCCGCCAGCGAATGCCGATCGACGATGCCCAGCGCGGGGATTCCCAGCGCCGCCGCCCGCGAGAACAACTCCTCGCAGCTGCTGGCCCCGCGAAGAAAGCTGAAGTGGGTTGTCACCTGGAGCTCGGCGTATGTCGAGCCACCGGGATCCCGCGCCTGTTCGGCCGCGCTCATCCGAACAGCCCGTGGATGAACCATCGCATCGGCCCGGTGTCCGGGGAGCCTTCCCAGGATCGGTAGAGCCAGAAGCGCTCGCCCGTATGGTCCTCGACGGCATAGTAGTCGCGCGCGGCCGCCATCTCGCGGTCACGCCGCCACCATTCGCCATGGATTCGCTCAGGCCCATCCGCTCGCTTGATGAGCCGGCGCACGCCGCGCCAGGTGAAAGCCATCGGCGGGTGATCAGGCATCAGGGCCATCGTCTCGATCGGCTCCGGTGGCGTCAGCAGGCGTCCCGGCCGCGGCCACTTGGAGGGCCAACCGGCTGGTACCGGCGGCGCCAGGGCGGGGATGCGCGTGACCGACCGCTCCGGTACGTCGCTCTCCACCGGTGCGCACCGGAAAACCCGGTCGTGGCCGATCCGGTTGCCCAACACATCAACCAGCCCTGCAATGGTGGCCACCTCGTCGAACGTCCCGGGATCGGTCTCCCCGGCCACCAGCCGGCCGACCTCCTCAGCCGACAATGGCTCCGCAAGCGTCGCGGTCAGAATGGCGATCTCGATGCCGAAGCCCGGATCGACGCTGTCGATGCGCTCAACAAGCAGGCGGGTGAGGTGTGGAGCTGCGCGCACCGGCTTCGCCGTGCCGACGCGGATAGCCTGCATTGTGCCGTCCACGCGGTGCCAGAGCAGGTCCAGCGTCCTGGCGCCCAGCCCATGCTGTTCCAACTGCCCACAGAGGTCCTGCACCAGCGCCGCGATGACGGCCTGGAGTGCCTCAGCCGTGCTGATAGGTTCGACCAGGCTGCGTCGTGCCTGGACAGTCTCGACCGGTACGACAGGCATGATCGGTTCGGCAACGCGGCCGAAGACCTGATCCAGCCGCCGGCCGGGCAATGTGCCGAAACGATGGGCCAGAGGCGCACGCGGCGTTGCCTCCAGATCGCCGATGGTCTCGAAGCCCAGGCGTCGGAGTTCGACGGTCATCTCAGACCCCAGCCGGAGGGCGGCCACCGGCAACGCGGACACCACCTCCAGCCCATCGTCGATCACAGACACTGGCCGATGGCCGAAGCGAGCGAGCGCATTGGCGGCGCCGGGCGTGCCGGCGATTGCAGCTCGCGCGGTGACGCCCATCGCGGCAAGGCGGCGGATCAGATCGTCGAGCAACGGGCGCTCGCCACCCAGCAGGTGGCTGGCACCGGTGATGTCGATCCACAGGCCATCTGGCGGGTCCACGGCCACCATTGGGCTGTAGCGCAGCGCCCACAAGGCCAGCCTGTGCAAGCCCTCGGCATCGGAGTCAGGATCGGCGTCGGCAACCGTCAGGTCGGGCACCATCGCCCGCGCGTGCGCGAGTGGAATGCCCCGGCGTAGGCCGAGCCGATGCGCGGCGACGTCCACCGCGGTGATGACGCGCTGCGCGCCGGTCGAAGCGACGACGAAGGGCTTGTCGGCCGGCTCGTCGGCCTCAAGTGCCGAACCGGAGCCCAACCGCTCGCGCTGTCCCTTCGATGAGCGTGCCCTGACGCGAAGCCGATCCGTCGGCCAAGTGGGCAGGTAGACCGAGACGACCCTCTTCATCGCAGCCCTCAATGTCCCACTCACCTGCCACGCCCCCACGGCACCGCACCAGTTCCACCCGCCATCGCCTGCGGCCTATCCCTGGCGCTGGCAGTGGGCTGGACGGCAGGGCTGAGACCCGCCAACGGGTGACGGCAGCCGTCGGCTGGCCGATCTCGGCGGAAGCGGCGGCCGGGCTGCGCCATCGGCGCAGGATGATGGCTGTGACGCCGGAGTGCTCGGCGGCGATTTGCATGCGCCTGGACGCCACCATGGGGAGCTTGGCCAGTTCACCGACCACGGCCGTGAGCCCGCGGTGGCGCAGCCCTTCCTCCACCAGCAGAGGCAGCGTCTTTTCATCCGGCGCCTCGGCATAAATGACCCGGTTTGGATCCAGCCCGACTTGGCAGAGCGCCGGGGCGTACAGGTCCGACGCCCGCAGGCACCAGAGCACCGGCCCGGTCATTCTGGCCAGGATGCCCGCGGCGAACAGGGTGGCCGCCGCGGCGTGGATCACGCCCAGGTCACCTCCCTCGGCCACCTCGTGGACGGCCCCCAACGCCAGCCCGCCACCTGGCAGCCGACCGTCGACCTCGCTGATGCCGAAGGGCAGCACGCGCACCGTGCGCCGTCCGCCAATCTCCAGCTGATGGATGCGGTTGCGCAGGTCTTGTAGGGCGATGCTTGGGCGCGGCTCAGGATGCATGTCTCTTGAGACAGAGAGAGAAGGATTATGTTCCCTTTTTGTTCTCCAAAAACAGGAGCACTGTCAAGCTTTGGTTTTTGGCCTTCGGCTTCAGGTTGCCAGACGCTACCCATCACGCTAAAGCGCGGCGCTATGTCGCACAGCATATGTCCTTGTCGAGGAAGTATGTGATGGGGTTTGCGGCGTGCACGATGTGTCGGCCCCAATTTGGCAAAATGATAAGACGAGATAGCAAATGAACTTTCTAGCGTCGGTCTGCGGCAACAGTGTCGGGAGCGGCATCCTCGCGAACTTGCTGACTTATCTGCTCAGTGCCCTGTCAGTCCCCCTGTTAGGCATGCTGCTGGCTTGGTGGAGGGGCCGCAGCGGAAGCACTTCGAATACCACTTCGCCCACGGTTCCGGCTCCGACTCCAGCCGTGACGTGGCCTCTTTTGGGCTCGTTCATGCTCTATGTGTTCGGGCTGGCCATTCTCATGGTAGGGCTGCCGGAAATCGGCATGGGCGGCGAGCAGTGGATAAACCTGTTCGTCGCCACGATCGTCGTAAACCCGCTGTTCCTGGTGGTATCGGTATCTCTGCCCCGGATAGGATCATGGACGCGCCGCCTGCTGGGCAACACCAAGGCAGACAATGTCGCGGGTGGCCTTGTCCTGAACTGGCTTGGGAACGTATTTACCATCGCCGCTGGCGCTGTTGCGCTTTCGATCATCCTGGGCATTGCTAAGATCTTCAACGTCTAACGGCGCTGTTTACCCCACTTCTCGATTGTATCAAGGGCCCTTCGATTAGCCCACGCGTTGGGATCAGGTTCGCCTTAGCAGACACTAAGCGTACCTGATTCCCTTAACCACTTTCAGCCTCATCGTCGGAGGTTTCGGAATTTCCACGCCCCTGCTTCTCCGCCAGCTGCGCCATCGCGCCGGCGCCGGCGGCGATGCGCTCACCGTAACGGGCGGGCATGGTGGGGGAGGTCCAGTCGCCGGCCTGTTGGATAGCGGGCAGGCCGAACCCGGCGGCCACCAGGTCCTGGGCAGCGCCAACCCGCAGGCTGTGGCCTGACACCGCCCCCTCCCCCGGCACGCCGGTGCCCTCCAGCCCCACAGCCTTGGCTCGCGCTTTGAAGATCTCGCCGACCCGCTTGCCAGGGTCCGGCCCCGACACCGCCAAGGGTCCCAGCACAACGTCCGTCCCGCGGGTTAGCCGGTCGGTGCCGATCTGCAGCCACAGGACAGCGCGACAACATTCCAAACGGGACTGCCTGCGCTCCAGCTTCTCACGCCGGGCGGTGTCCCCGCGGCTGCAGCGGCGCACCAGTTGCTCTCCCTCTGCCAGGGCCTCGTCGAGCAAACTGGTGCGCAGACGCAGCCACCGCTGCAGCAGGGTCATAGTGTCGGGGCCCAACCAGCACCAGCGGCCCTGCCCGCCTTGGTCAGTCTTCGACCGGGACACGAACAGCCGGCCGCTGCCGTCGCGTTCAGCCTGGACATCGGCGACCGTCAGCCGCACCAGCTCGGCCCGGCGGCGCAACGTGTCGTAGCCGACGGCGATCAGCGCCGCATCACGCACCGCCTGTGGCCCCTCTTCACGATTGAGCGCCCCGAGAATCTCCTGCACGTCCTCGCGGCGCAGCCCGACCGCCTGGGCAGGGCGCCGCCCGAGGCGGCCAGCGAACCCTTTCATCTCCAGCCGCACCAGCCGGTCCTTGCAAGGGTCCGGCAGGCCGGCAGCCTCATGAAGAGTTGCGATGGTGGACTTCCGCCTTGCCACCGTTCCGTAGGCGGCCGGCTGCCCGTCGCGGCCGCCGTTCTTGGAGAGTGCCGTCAGGTAGGCGATCACCGTCTCCGGCCCCGCAGGAACCGCAACGCGGCCGTTGAGTCCGCACCAGCGGATGTAATGGCGGGCATCAGCCCACAGGGCGCGAACGGTGTTGGCGGGCGCGTTGCGCTGAAGCGCCCGCCACCAGGGCACCAAGCGTCGTGCGATTGCGAGAGCGATCGGCGCGTGCGGCAGGATCACGCCGTCGAGGGCGAGAGCGCGATCAAGAGGATTGTCGTCTCTGGACCCGGTTACGACGGGAAGGAGCGGCTGGGAGGTCATGGATCAGGCGGTCAGAGGTTTAGGGACGGTTGCCGACAGCTCCGGACTTTTCGCATGAACTGGCAGCATTTTGCATGAACCGGCTTACGGAACGGTGGACGGGGGAGGCTGTTGAGATGCGATCTGGATTTCCGTTGGTCCTCATCCAGTAAAGGTTATTTCGCTGGCCGGCACCGGCTTTTCGCACCAACTGCCTTGTCGATTTTCCGGGATCGCTGGACTCAGATTCAAGCAGTTTCAAATCGCCCGCGTTTCCCAGGATCGGTGGAAAATAAACCAGGATCACCGGATTGATGTCCAGGATCACCGGACAATCTCGATACAGAACGTCGTCACGGTGGCGGTTATGCCGCAGAGCAAACCCGATCATCAATCGGCCACTGACGAAGAGTGGCACGAGGCGGAGCGCCGAGAGCGCGTCGTCCGGCCGCTGGCAGAGCGCGAGCGTTTGACGCGGGCGGAGGTCGCCGATGCCGCTGCCATATTGGGGCTTAAGCGGAGCCGCATCTATGCGCTCGTGGCGCTCTATCGCGAGAAGCCGGTGACAAGTACCCTGATTCCACCGAAGCCGGGTCCAGCCCGAGGGTTCCGTTGCCTGGAGCCGGAGATCGAGAGCGTCATCGAAGCGGCAATCCGCGATTATTACATGACACGCCAGCATCCCACGGTGGCCGGGTTGCGGCGGCACATCGAGCACGAATGCAAGGCGCGGGGCCTTTCGACGCCATCGGTGAAGGCTTTGCGTGTCCGCATTGATTGGCAGGGCCGGAAAGCTCTGGTGAAGGCGCGGGAGGGACCGAAAGCAGCCCGTGACCAGTTCCGTCCCGTCTTCGGGGAGTATGTATCGGGTCACGCTCTCCAGGTCGTCCAGATCGACCATACTCGCGTCGATGTCATGGTCGTCGACGAGATGTACCGACTGCCCCTTGGACGCCCTTGGCTGACGTTGATGATCGACGTCGCAAGCCGGATGGTCGTGGGATTCTATCTGACTCTGGAGGCTCCATCGGCGACCTCCGTCGCCATGGCCATGCGGCACGCCGTGCTACCGAAGGCGGATTGGCTGGCGGAACGCGGGGTGGCGGCTCCTTGGCCGGTCGCAGGGCTTCCGGAAACCGTGCACATGGACAACGGTAAGGACTTCCATTCGAAGGCTCTGGAGCGCGGCTGTCGGGAGTACGGCATCGAGCAACAGTATCGGCCTCCGGCGACCCCGCATTTCGGGGGCCACATCGAGCGGTTGATCGGGACAATGATGGGCGCCGTCCATCTGCTGCCGGGAACCACCTTCTCGAACATCGACGAGAAGGGCGACTACGACCCGGAGAAGACGGCGGTTATGACGCTGCCGGAGTTGGAGGCGTGGCTCGCCATTCAAATCGTGGGCGTCTACCACGCCAGCATTCACAGCGCTCTTCAGCTTCCGCCGATGACGGCGTGGGAGGACGCCGTTGCCCAGCGGCCCACCCCGGTGCGTCATCCGGCCGACCCGGAGCGGTTCCTGTTCGATTTCCTGCCGTTCGAGAAGCGGAAGGTGACGCGGGAGGGCATCCGGATCTTCAACATCCACTACTGGGACAGCATTCTGAGCGTATGGGCCGGACAATCGGACTCCCGGATGCCGGTCAAATATGACCCACGCGACTTGTCGCGGGTGTTTCTCCAAGCTCCCGATGGAAAGCACTGGCCGATCCGCTACCGCGATCTGCGCCGGCCGCGCATTACACGCTGGGAGCACCTGGAGGCGATGCGGGTGCTGCGGGAACGGGGACGCCGGTCGGTCGACGAGGCCATGATCTTCGATGCGATCGAGGCCCAACGCATGCTGGTCGCCGAGGCTGCGGCACGAACCAAAGCCGCCCGACAAACGGTGCAGCGTACCGCCTATGCACTTGCCGGGTCTGAGGCGGCGAGCGCAACCCCAGAGCGGAGGGAGCCTTCACCACCCTCGCCCATTGACGACGGCCCGCCGACCGATCAGCCCCTGATGCCCTACGATGTGGAGGAATGGTCATGAGCGAGGTCTTCGAGCACCTCCATCCGGCCTATCGCGAATACGCGTGCTTGGCCGACCATGAACGCATCGAATGGATCCGGGCCGACCGCTGGATCAACCATCGGAGGGCAGAAGCGGCGCTCGGCAAGCTCGAAGACCTGCTCACCTACCCGAAGCGGGACCGCATGCCGTGCCTGCTGCTGTTCGGCGATGTCGGCATGGGCAAGACCAAGATCATCCGCAAGTTCGTGCGGGACCATCCGGCGGTCTTCAACGAGGGAACGGGGGTGACGACGATGCCGGTGGTCGCATTCCAGATGCCGACGCAGCCGGACGAGGGGGATTTCTACGACGAACTGCTGACCGCTCTCGGCGTGCCGCAACGGCGAGCGGGAACGGTGCGTGGCGCCCGCAACCTGTGTCGGCGTCTGTTGGGCGAGATGAACGCTCGGGTGCTGGTCATCGACGAGGTGCATGCCATGCTGGCCGGCACCTACCGTCAACAGCGGATTTTCCTGAACACGCTGCGATTCCTGACCAATGATCTGCGCATCCCCTTGGTCTGCGCCGGCACCGACGAGGCTCGGATGGCGTTGCTGACCGATCAGCAGCTTGCCGACCGGTTCGACGCGCTTGAGTTGGCGCATTGGCGAGACGATCAGGCATTCCGCGACCTGCTCGCCAGCCTCGCGGCAATTCTGCCGTTGCGGCAACGGTCGTCCCTTGGCAGCGCCTCCGTCAGCCGGCGCGTGCTGTCGATGACGGATGGCATCACGGTGCGTGTCTTCCGGCTGATCGAAACCGTGGCGATCGCTGCGATCCGGAGCGGCCGGGAGATGATTGATGAAGAGAGTTTCACCGCCGAGGATCTCGTGCTTCCGCTGGTTTCCATGACCGTCAAGGCGCAACGCGGCATGGGACGGAAGTCTTCGGTGGCGGTGTAGGCGATGACACTGGGATCAGTCCTGGCCCAAACGGTGCTGCCGCTCGCCCCCCGGCCGATGGAAGACGAGCTGCTGTCGTCGTGGCTGTCGCGGGTCGCTTGCCGATATGACCTCGACGGCGGTGCCTTGCGGGGGCTTCTAACCACACCGGGTGACGATGCGGAAACCATGCCGACTATGAACGGTCTGGATTACCGGCCGGCTCACCAGGAAATTGCTGCACTTGCCTCGGCAGCCCGGCTTCCCGTCGACCGTCTTTCGACCCTTGCTTTGAAGACGGCCAACCCGACTTGGCCGCGCCATTGGTTCGCCTGGGACTGGGGTGTTCTGGATCCGACCAACGGAACCGAGCGCTATGCGGATGCTCTGGCTCCAGGGTGGTGCGATCTCTGCCTGAGCGAAGATCACGCCGCCGGCCGGCATGCTTACCTGCGTCGTCATTGGGCGTATGCGGCGGTTGGCTTTTGTCACCGACACCGTCTGCCGCTGCGCCATCTCTGTCCATTCTGTCAAACGGCCAGCACCCTCCGATTTGTACCGTCCGATGGCGGAACCCGACTGTGTTGTGGAGCCTGCGATCGTCCGCTTGATGAGTATGCGACGGCAGGTCCAAAGGATGGCGCCGCCAGTACGTCTGCCGACAACACTCCGACCAGCCGCGCGTGGAGTGTGGTCATGGCCTTCGAGACGGACCTTTGTCGGGCGCTGAGCCGCCGGACGCCCAGGGCTCGATGGATGGGGCGGTCGCGTCCAGCAGCGTTCATCGCAGCGACCGAAGACTTGATTGTCGCGCTGACGGCGGGCCAGAGCGCCTACCCTCGCGAGCATGCGATCAATGCATTCGACAGCGACGCTTTTCCATCGCCTGGGAAGTTCAAACCAAGAAACGACCTGCGATACTGGGCATGCTGCGTGCCGATGGCGCGGCGACGAAGCCTGCTGGCCGCTGTGGTGGCCCTTCTGCTGGATGAAGAAACCAGCGCTCTGGTGTCGGAGCCCCGCTTTGGATCGTATCGGTGGGTCGCCTCCTTGGATTGGCTCTTCTGCTGGCTCGGAGAGGACCAACGGGCTTGGCTGGTTGCCCAGAGCGCGAAGTGGCCGGAGCTTCTGCGACAGCGATTGGAAACGATTGCTGGCGAAGCGTCTGTAAGGCGGTCTGCCCACCATGGCCGGAAAGCCTCCGTTCAGCGCAAGAAGGCGGGGGGCTCAGGTGCGGGCAAGCCGTTTCCGGAAGAGACACCGGACCCTCCACCATCCACGCTGCGGATAATTGGGTTGCAGGATGCCGCTCATTACCGGCGTCTGGCGGAAGCGATCCTTTCGAGCCCCGAGTGATTGGCTGTGCGCCATGCCCCGCCAGCGGTGCGGAGACGCACGTTGCAACGGTTGTCGGAGGCTGCCCTGGCTGCCTACCGCATAGCCCATCGACATACTGGTTCCCCATAAGCGTGCTGGCTTCCGGTGATCCCGCGCTCGTGGAGCTCCCATTGCGCACACTCTGCGTGCCGACCACCATGCTCAAGCCCCAAGGGCCCGTCTCGCGCCGTAGACTGGTCATCGAGGAGGCCGGGGGTTCGTTCTCATGGCGACCAGCCCTCTGGGTGACTCGCGGTCATGGACCGCTACTCCAACCTGAGCAAATTCCAACAGCTGCACGACGAACGCCTCTAAGTTCTGCCTTGGGTGATGCGCCTGACGGCGACCCTGGTGTTGAAACGGATTCTTCAAAACCGGTAACTTCTGATCGAGACCAAGCGATTGGTCTTTCGGCGCGGGTGGTCGGGACCATAAGAAGTTGAATATGATCCCTCCTTCAGTAGATTCTAAATTTCTGATCGTGAAGACCTCTTCATGAAGCGTGGAAACATCATTTCGGACTGCCGCCCGCTCATAAGGTCCAGAAGAGCGTCCCCCAATTCACTGCAGCGAGAATGCACAGGATCGTCATCATGCCCGTAGCAAGCAGCCGGCGGGATGGGGAGGTCGCATGAAGCTCAACGATTCTGGCCGACAGCCAAGCGGACCACACGGTGGCGCCGGCCAGGAGGACGGCCCGCAGCGGGTCGATGAAACCGAGATAGAACCCATTGGTACGCAGCAGCATCACCGTTGTCATCGAAAGCCCAAGAATGACGCCGATGGCAGAAACCGGGATCAGGGCCTGGGCAAGATGGTGGAAGCAAACGGACGACCATCCGCCGGCGATGCGGGTTGCGAGCACGAGGCCGCCCGCGAAGATGAGGCCGGCGAACAGCGCCTCCGCGCCGATGAAGGCCAACAGCGTGATGCCATCGAGCACGCTCATAACGTCGTTGTTTGCAGGGTAATTGGTCAGAATCCACCAGGGCATCACCATATCGAGCAGGCGATCGGCCCCAAGCGACAGCAGCGTTTCGGCGAACCACATCTTCAGGTCGATGAACAGGCTGCTTCCCGTCCAACGAAAGGCGCCTCCGGCGACACCCAGAAGACCGATCAGGATCAGCGCCGTCTCCCAGGGTTTGGCCTCACGGCCGGCGACGTGAACGATCTCATGGCTGAAGGGGCGGTGGTCGAGTGCAATGGCGTCGCGGAAGCCGCTGCATCGCCCGCACATGTGGCATTGCGCATTGCCGTCCAGCGTGCGCAGCGGCACCAGCGGTGCGCAATTGACGACGGTACGATGGCTGTCAGCAGGCTTCCGCCAACGCCCCCAAGCGTCGCGATCGACCCGATAGTGAACCGGCGCCAGCTTCGAAACTAGAGCGAACACCCCATTAACCGGACAGAGATGGCGGCACCAGACGCGCTTGTTGCGTCCCCAGATCAGAGCGACGGCGATAGCGGCGGCGGTCGAACCGCCGAGGATCACCAGGACGGCAGCCGGATACTGGTAAACGGAGATCATTTGGCCGTAGATGGTTGTGCCGAGAAAACCGACGAAGGGCCACCCCTTCCAAGTGACCCAGCGCGGCACGGCGCGACCCAGCGACCAAGTGGCGGCCTGTTCGGACAGCGCCCCCTCCGGACAGAGGACGCCGCACCACAGCCGACCGAACAGGATCATCGACAACAGCACGCCCGGCCACCAAATCCCCCAAAACACGAATTGGGCGAAGATGGTGATGTGGGACCAGATGCGGTCGACGTTCGTCGGCAACGGCAGCAGCGTGGGAACGATGATCAGGACGGCATAGATGACGATCACCGTCCACTGCACTCCCATGATCAGCCGCCGCGACCGGGCCATCCAATCACCCAGGTCGGACAGCGCCCGTTTCAGGCCGCTACGGTGCGTTGCCGACGGGGTCGTGCAATCAGCCATAGCACAAAGCTCCAATAAGCAAGGAAGGCGAGAAGCTCCGTCAGGATCGGACGGGCGCGATATCCGGTGAGACCAGCCACCAAGCCGCCGAGGGATCCGCCGTCGGACAGAAGCCACGAGCTGTCCCAAAGCCGGCGCGAAAGCGCAGGCAGAACATCGAGATCGATCAAACCATCGACGCCGGAGACGAGCAGTGCGCAGGCCAGAAGTAGGAGCATCGACTCGGTGACGCGGAAGAACACCTTCCAAGACAGGCGACGACTGCCGAGTTGAAGTAGGGCATAGGTGGCGAATGCGGCGAGGAGACCGAGACCTCCCGCACCGGTGGCAGGCAGACGCCCATCCCCGAGATCGGCGGAAAGGATGCCGTAAAGAAAGACCACCGCCTCCGAGCCCTCGCGAGTCAATGCGATGAGAGCCAGGGTGAAGACGCCCCACCAATTTTCGGTGGTCACCGCCTCTCCCAGCGCACCTTCGAGGTCCCGCTTCATGGTGCGACCGTGGCGTCGCATCCACACCACCATCTGTAGGATCAGGCTGGCCGCGACCAGAACCATGACGGTGCGAAAAATTCCGATAGCGGTGTCGGAAAGGACATCCGCCAGAGCGACGAAGGTCCCACCGAGCGCCCCAGCGACGACGAGGCCGGCGAGGGCACCCGACCACAGAAAGACACGGGCACGGCGAGCCTCCGGCGCATTGACCGCGAGCCAGGCGTTGAGGATGCCGACGACGAGAAGCGCCTCGACGCTTTCCCGCCACACCACGAAGATCACATTTCCATACATGTGCCGCCCGCCTTTCGTTGCGTGGCCCGTCACTTGGCGATCAGCACCGCAGGCGGCGCGTCGGGATGAAAGTCGTCGAAGAACGGGTATTCGCCGGGATCGAGCCCCTTGATCACCATGTCCGTGGTCACCCCCGGAGCGATGACCTTCTCCTTACGCAAAGGCAGGCTCTCGAATTCGGCCGGCGTCTTGCCGGTGTTGACGAGTTGCAGCTCGATCCGCGTGTCGGCGGGGACGTCGATGCGCAGGGGCGTCATCTTGCCGTCCTCGAAGACGATCCTGAAGACGGGATCGCCTGCGTACGCCTGCCCGGAAAGTCCGGAAACGGCCCCGACCAAGATCGGAGCCACACAAAACAGGCGACAGGACCAGCTTGAGACAATGGCATTAGTAGCCACCTTTTTTACCCGTACCGGCATAGACGAAGTCATATTTTGCTTCGAACGGTTTGAACCAGGGAGCGACACCAGTCTCTTTGTCCACGTGGCGACCAAAATGGACATGCTGGTTCGCCGACGGCGGAGAAATCCTGAGGATCAGCTGATACCTGCCATTGCCCGCCATCCTGACGTTGTCGCCATAGTGCGGGCCGTCGTTGGCGACCATCGGCATGAAGGGACCCTTGGCCACCTCCGCACCGTCCTTCGTCAACGTGTATTCGACGACCAGATCGGGCACCCAGTCGCCTTTGGCGAAGCCGTTCTTGTTGTCTTTGGTGGCCTTGATGTCGGCCTCCAGATGGACGTCGCTGTCGGCTGCTAGCCGCATCATGCCGGCTGGTTCCATCTCGATGGGCTGCAGATAGACAGCCGCGACATCGAGCCCCTCTTGCGTCTGCGGCTTACCCACAGGGTATTCTTTCGCCGCAACGGAAAATGCCGTTCCCGTGAGGAGGATCGAAGCCAGCACTGTGATTCTAAGCATCATGTGGATACACCCCGTTGGATTTGTGATTGCAAATCATCCGCATTCGCGGCGGTGGGTCAACGGGGATATCGCGACATTGGGAAAATGTATAGTACGACATGGTGTCGCAGTAAGAAGCCGCCCAGTACGTCGTTCTCCCTGGTGGCAACGCTGTGGTGAGACCGATGTCCGCTCCCGGTTTCAACGTTCCACGGACCAGGAACTGTGACCGGTCGGGCTCTGTTGGGATGGATGCCGCCTGTTTCTGGTGAGGGACACCACCTGATGAGGATCGGCCTTCTGGAAGCGGAGGTCCTTCCCATGGAACCCACGATCATCGGCCTCGATTTTGCCAAGATGGAGTTCCAACTTCATGGTGTGGACGAGCGCGGCAACATTGTGTTCACCAAGCGGCTGCACCGCGGTGGAGTGCTGACGTTCTTTGCCAGCTTGGCGGCCTGGGTGATCGGCATGGAAGCATGCGCTCGCGGGCATCGCCGTGCGCGTGAAATCAGCAAGCTCGGGTATAGGGCCACTTGATGCCGATGTAGTCGGTCAAGCCCTTCGTCAAGCGTTACAAGAACGACTGGGCAGACGCTCCGGCAATCTGCGCGGCCGTTCAGCGCCCCACCATGCGCTTCGTATCGATCAAAAGCGAGAACCAGCAGAGCACACTGGTCATCCATTGCGCCGGCATCACCGCTGGTCTCCGTGAATGGCGATCAGGACGGCATTGGTCTCACTGCGCCGGCGGGCGAACATGTGGACGTTGCCATGGCTCGCGCCCTTGATTAGCTCCAGTTCGATGAGCCGCCGCTCAGTTCGCCAGCGGGCAGCGTCGGGGCGATCGCTCCCTTATCCAGGCCGGCCACCTCGGCCCGAACGCCCTTGCGCAAGCTGCCAAGCGGCTGCCGGAGCAACACTGATCCTCGCATCGTCGACACGATCCTCCAGATAATCCCGCAAATAGTAAGTCCGTCCCTCCCGTCTTTGATGGTTCGTGTTGGTGCGGACTGTGGAGCGGTAGCATCCTTAAAATGCAAATGATCTGAAATAGAAAAACCTAAGCCTGCACCTCCTTCGGCCAGACATTGGGATTTTGCATGATTTCTGTGGGCTTCCGGTAAGGAAAAGAGACGCCACCAAGCTCTGTTTTTTCGGGAGGCGTATGATCCGGCGGCACCCACTTCCGACATTGGGATTTTTCAACATCGGGTCCACCGCCGACGAACCTTGCCGACCCTAGGCTTCTTCCGAGCCGCGAATTCACCGCGAACATGCGAAGGAGCCATCCAATGCACGCGACACACGACGCACGGGCGTCCGGCGCCGGTATGCTGAACAAAGTGCCGGAGGTCACGCTCATCTTCTGGATCATCAAGATCATGTCCACCACGGTGGGTGAAACCGGGGCCGACTATCTGGCCGTCCATGTCGGCCTGGGGACCGGCCTGACCGGTGCGATCATGGCCATGCTGCTGGGCGGCGCGCTGCTGCTGCAATTGCGGGCGCAGGCCTATGTGCCCTGGATCTATTGGTTGACCGTCGTGCTGGTCAGCGTTGTCGGGACCCAGATCACGGATGCGCTGACGGACGGCCTGAATGTCAGCCTCTACGTCAGCACCACGGTGTTCGCGGTGGCCCTGGCGGCGATTTTCGCCACTTGGTATGCGGCCGAACGGACGCTGTCGATCCACACCATCGTCACCAGCCGTCGCGAGGTGTTCTACTGGACAGCGATCCTCTTCACTTTCGCTCTGGGCACGGCGGCCGGCGATCTTGCGACCGAGGCGCTCCAACTCGGTTTCCAGCTCGGCGTGCTCGTTTTCGGCGGGCTGATCGCGCTGGTCACGCTCGCCTACTACCGCGGCGCCAACCCGATCCTGACCTTTTGGATCGCTTATGTGCTGACCCGACCGCTTGGCGCATCGCTGGGCGATTTCCTGTCGCAGGCCCAGCAGTACGGTGGTCTGGGTCTCGGCACGATCATGACCAG
>NZ_LGQY01000080.1:0-45327 GCF_003116065.1 Azospirillum sp. TSO5
GGTGGCGGCGGGGGCGGGGGCGGGGAAATAGCTCTTGTCGGCGTTCACCACCAGCGTGCCGTTCCACCACATGTTCGACTGGCCGGCGGCGACGTCGCGGCCGTCGAGCGCGCCCTTGTCGTAGCTGACGATGCCGGCGGTCGGCGCGACCGTCTTGCCGCCGATGCTGATGCTGTTGACGGTCAGGCTGCGGTCCTGGCCGTTGATGACGGCATCGTTGTCGTACTGGATCTGCACCTTGTGCGCGGTGTCGGTGGTCAGCACGGGGGTGAAGACGAAATCCTTCGCCGTCGTGCCGGCGGTGCCCTCACCCACCTTCTGGCCATCGACCAGCAGGGTGAAATGGGCGTTCACGCCGGCGGCGGCCTTGCCCAGGGCGTTGACGACGATCTTGGTGGATGAGGTGGCCATCGGTTCGGTGTCCTCGCCTGATGTGCCCCAGGGTATTGATGTCCCCCTGGGGTCTGATGTCCGTTTTGGGCCTGAACCCGGATGCCGGCGGAGGATGGCGAGGACCGGCGGGATCTTTGTGTGATGTTTTCGCTTAAAAGCGCCGAATCTGCGACAAATTGTGGCTACTCCTGCCGTGGGCCGATTCGCACGATGGTCGTGATTGCAGTGCAGCATTTCCGCAACAGCGAGCCGTGCGAAAATTGCGGCTTTCCCGTATTCCTGCAGGAAGCCGTTGAACGAAAGGTGCTTTTCCCGGATTGTTTGGAATAGCCACAACTGTCTACCGCCGGCATGAGACGCGGTGACCGCGAGGCTCCGGACCCCCATATGTCCGGACGCCGAGCGGAACGAGGATTGACTGAGAGATGCACGAGTACAGCGAGCGGCCGCGCCGCGCCGACGATCACCCCAGCCACCGGCCGTTGCCGCCGGGCTGTTTCCGGGTGCAGCGGCCCATTCGCTTTTCCCACTGCGACCCGGCCGGCATCGTCTATTTCCCGGTCTATTTCGACATGTTCAACGGCGCGGTGGAGGACTGGTTCACCCAGGGGCTGGACATCGACTATGCGACGATGATCCTGCAGCGGCGGCTGGGCCTGCCGATCGTGCATGCCGAATGCGATTTCGTGATCCCCAGCCGCATGGGCGACACGCTGACGCTGGGCGTCCTGCTGGAACGGCTGGGCCGCAGCTCCCTCAAGCTGCGGATCAACGGCGAGCATGAGGGGCAGGTGCGGTTGTCGGGCAGCCTGACGGTGGTCACCACCTCGCTCGACGATTTCGCCGCGGTGCCGATCCCCGACGACATCCGCGCCGCCATGCAGCGCTATCAGGCGGGTTGCGACGCGTAAGGGGGGCGGCTATCACAGCGGGGACTTGGCTTGAACCGCCCTGCCCTGCTGCGACGGACCTCCATGGACGACATCGACCGCCGGCTGATCGATCTGTTGACGGTGAACGCGCGCACCAGCACGGCGGCGCTCGGCCGCGCGCTGGGGCTGTCGCGCTCGACCGTGCAGGACCGCATCGCCCGGCTGGAGCGGCAGGGGGTGATCGCCGGCTATACCGTGAAGCTGGGCGACCCGGCGCCGCGCCGTGGGGTGTCGGCGCTGGTGATGATCAGCGTGAACGCCCGGCTGGCCGACCGCGCCGTCCATGCCCTGCGCAAGATGCCGGAGGTGATCCGGCTGCACAGCATCAGCGGCCAGTATGATCTCTGCGCCACCGTCGGCACCGAGACGCATGACGCGATGGACGCCGCGCTGGACAGCATCGGCCGCCTGCCCGGTGTGGAGCGGACGATGTCGTCGATCGTGCTGTCGACGAAGATGGAACGGTAGGAGAGGCCCCCCGTCCGGTAAGGAACGGGGGGCGGAGAGTCTCCTTGGTCCTTACGACTTCCCGTCCATCTGGATGACGCGCAGGTTGTTGGTGGTGCCGGCCTGGGCGAAGGGGATGCCGGCGACGACGACCATGGTGCCGATCCGGCCGGCGAACTCCTCCGCCCGCGCGGTGGAGATGGCGCGGTCGACCATTTCCTCGTAGGTGCGGATGTCGTCGGACAGCACGCTGTGGGCGCCCCACAGCAGGCAGAGCCGGCGCGACACCGCCTTGTCCGGGGTGATCGCCAGGATCGGCACCTCCGGCCGCTTGCGGGCGATGCGCGCCGCGGTGGTGCCGCTGGAGGTGAAGGCGACGATGGCCGAGGAATGCAGGCTGTTGGCCAGATCGGCGGCGGCGGCGGCCACGGCGTGGGGCGGGCTGTGCTCCTCCCCCGGATGGGTCGCCTGGATCAGCGAGTGATAGAGCTTGTGCTGCTCGGTGGAGCGGATGATGCGGTCCATCATGGTGACCGCTTCGACCGGATACTGGCCAGACGCCGATTCGGCCGACAGCATCACCGCGTCGGCGCCGTCATAGATGGCGGTCGCCACGTCCGACGCCTCGGCCCGTGTCGGGGTCGGGGCGGAGACCATCGAATCGAGCATCTGGGTGGCGACGATCACCGGCTTCACCGCCAGACGGCAGGCGCGCACCAGCTCCTTCTGGCGGCCGGGCACGTCCTCGTGCGGGATTTCGACGCCGAGGTCGCCGCGCGCCACCATCACCGCGTCCGACAGGCGGATGATGTCGTCGATCCGCTCCAGCGCCTGCGGCTTCTCGATCTTCGCCATGATGCCGGCGCGGTCGCCGATCAGGCCGCGGCCCTCGATGATGTCGCCCGGCTTCTGCACGAAGGACATGGCGACCCAATCGACACCCAGCTCCAGCCCGAAGGCGAGGTCGGCGCGGTCCTTGGAGGTCAGCGGCGACAGGTCGAGCACGGTGCCCGGCAGGTTGACGCCCTTGCGGTTGGAGATGGTGCCGCCGACGACGACGCGGGCCTCGATCCAGTCGTCGCCCAGCTCGGTCACCTCGACGCGGACGCGGCCGTCGTCGATCAGCAGATGGTGGCCGGGCATGATGGCGGCGAAGATTTCCGGGTGCGGCAGCGGGATGGAGCGCTTGTCGCCGTCGCTGCCCTGCAGGACGAAGCGGATCGATTCGCCGGTGGCGACGGCGATCTTGCCGTCGCGGATGGTGCCGACGCGGATCTTCGGGCCCTGGAGATCCTGCAGGATGCCGATGGGGCGGCCGACCTCCGCCTCCAGCTCGCGGATGGCGCGGTGGACCTTGGCGTGGTCGTCGTGGGTGCCGTGGCTGAAGTTCAGCCGGAAGGTGTCGACGCCGGCCAGGAACAGGGTTTTCAGCATCTCGGGCGAGTTGCTGGCCGGTCCGACGGTGGCGACGATCTTGGCGCGGCGATGACGGCGCATGTGGTTCCGGCCGCGGGGGCCGTCCTCTTTGGCTGGGCCGTCCGGTGCGCCGACGGGACGGCGGCCACCTTGGAGGGACGGCGGGGTGACTGGTCAGCAATGGAACGGCCGGAGCGGGCAACCGGTTGGGGGTGCCCGTCGACTGTTCGCGTGCCTGAACAAGGTGTCGCCATCGCCGTCGGAAAGCAAGGCGAGTGGCGGAATTGGAATTCTTCCAACCGCCCGTGCGGGTCCTCAATGGCGCGGATGGGGGCGCGGATGGGGGCACGGATGCGGGCGCGGCGAGGCTGCGCGTCTCGCAGCGGAAGGTCAGCGGCGGCGGGGTTGGGGATGGGCCGGTGGAGGGGGACGTGACCATCACCACTCGAACGATTTGGGTATAAAAGGAATATAATCTTTAACGCAATCCCTTAACGAAGCGGTCAAGCGACGTTGCGGGCTCACAAATGTTAACTTTTTTGCCGACGCGAAAGGCCGTTTCCGAATTGGAATTACCTCCGTCGCTGTAGCCCGGCATGCCGGATGTTTGCCAATCCAGTGTCCGAATGGATAAATATAATCGGCAATCATCTGGTGTTGTTTTGGGCGTGTTTTGGAAGAATGATGCGCATAAGCGAGTTTGGCGGGATTGGTATTGGTCTATGTCTTTCGAGATTATCTTGAGAAAGTGAGTGTAAGCAAAGTGTATACTGATGTGATGAAAAGAAGACTGTGGTATGGATCGCAGAACCTGTGACCAAGATGGGATATAGTCTGCCGATCTGACTCCACCCCCTTGAACGACCCTGTGATCGGCTGAGCCAAATTTGCCACAAGCTTCGAGAAAAGTTAACCGGACTTGGAAAGGTTTCGTTAACCATTCAAGCCCCAGCATGGCTTCAACACAACGGACATAGGATTGAAGTCATGAGCACGACCACCGCGCCGAGCAAGATCGTCGTCAACGCCTACGGCCAGTCCCAGGATGGCGTCGCGCCGCATTTCAAGCTGCTGGTGGATGGTCAGGAGGTCGGTTCGGCCAATGCGGCCGCCACCTCGTCGAAGGCATACAGCTTCACCGCCGACCTTGCGGCGAACACCGCGCATACGGTCCAGGT
The DNA here is from genome assembly GCF_003116065.1 of Azospirillum sp. TSO5. Lineage (NCBI taxonomy): Bacteria > Pseudomonadati > Pseudomonadota > Alphaproteobacteria > Rhodospirillales > Azospirillaceae > Azospirillum > Azospirillum sp. TSO5. Next base: position 4,367 of record NZ_LGQY01000080.1, read on the forward strand.
CGTCTACGACAACGACACCGTGAACGCCGCCAATCGCGACCTCTATGTTCAGTCGATCGAGGTGAACGGCCACACGCTGAAGCCGACCGACGCCATCTATGAGCGCCATGACGATGCCGCCCCGGCGCCGACCCAGGCCGGCCAGGAAGCCATGTGGTGGGACGGCGCGCTGACCTTCAAGACCCCCGCCGCTCCGGTGGCCGCCGTTCCGGCCGCCCCCACCACGGCTCCGGCCGCAGGATCCGCGCAGAACGTCATCACCGTGAACGCCGCCGGCGATGCGGCGGGCGGCGAAGGCGCGCACTTCACCGTGCTGGTCGACGGCAAGGCGATCGGCGAGGGCACGGCCACCAGCCCGGACGCCAAGGACTTCAAGTTCACCGCCGATCTGGCGCAGGGCACCGCCCATGCGGTCGAGGTGAAGTACGACAACGACGCCGTCATCGGCGGCAGCGATCGCAACCTGTATGTCCACAGCGTCGGCGTCGACGGCAAGACCGTGGCGGCCACCGATGCCGCGATGTCGGTCCACCGCACGGCGGACGGCGCCAATCTGGGTGCCACCAGCGACCTCTATTGGGACGCCACCCTGACCGCCAAGCTGGACGCCAGCCATTTCGCGGCCACCGGCAGCAGCACGGGCGGCTCGACGGGCGGCTCCGCCGATGCGGGCAAGGGCGGCAGCAGCACGGGTGGGTCCACGGGTGGGTCGACTGGCGGCTCCACGGGCGGTTCGACGGGCGACGCCTCGCTGTCGCTGAAGGTCGGCAACGTCACGACGTCCGATCCGGGCATGGTGCAGAGCAGCGGTTCGATCAACGGCTTCCTGCACACCAACGGCAACCAGATCGTCGATGAAAGCGGCAACAACGTCCGCCTGACCGGCGTGAACTGGTTCGGCGGCGAGGGCTACAACTATGTGCCCGCCGGCCTGTGGGCCGACAGCTACCAGGGCCACATCGACAGCATGAAGGGCCTGGGCTTCAACGTCATCCGCCTGACCTGGGCCGACGACATGTTCGACAGCGAGGCCGTGACCAACGGCATCGACTACTCGAAGAACCCGGACCTGAAGGGTCTGACCCGCCTGCAGGTCTATGACAAGGTCATCGATTACGCCGGCAAGGTCGGCATGAAGGTGATCCTCGACCACCACCGCAACGACGGCGGCGCCGGCACCAACGAGCACGGGCTGTGGTACACCGCCAACAACCCGGAATCGAAGGTGATCGCCGACTGGAAGATGCTGGCCCAGCATTATGCCGGCAACGACGCGGTGATCGGCGCCGACCTGCACAACGAGCCGAGCGTGACGGCTACCTGGGGCGACGGCAACCAGGCCACCGACTGGGCCGCGGCGGCCGAGCGTATCGGCAACTCGATCCAGACCGTCAACAAGGATTGGCTGCTGCTGGTCGAAGGCACGGAGTGGAGCAGCACGCTGGCCGGCGTGAAGAACCATCCTATCGAGTTCGACGTGCCGAACAAGCTGGTCTATTCGCCGCACGCCTATGGCCAGAGCGTCGGCAACTTCAGCTGGCTGACCGACAGCAACTTCCCGAACAACCTGCCGGCCCAGTATGACGGCATGTGGGGCTTCATCTATAAGAACAACATCGCCCCGGTCCTGATCGGCGAGTTCGGCGGCCAGATGAACAGCGCGGCCGAGCAGACCTGGGCCAACGCCTTCGTCAAGTACATGAACGGCGACTGGAACCTGGACGGCAAGAGCGACCTGCCGGCCGGCCAGCAGGGCATGAACTGGACCTATTGGGCCTGGACCCCGGAATCGGGCGACGTCGGCGGCCTGCTGGAGAAGGACTACAAGACCATCGATCCGACCAAGATGAACATCATCAAGGCGGGTCTGGCGTCCAGCTCCGGCCACTCCGGTTCGGTGCCGGGCAGCGACGAGGCGGTCTTCACCGTTCAGCTGGCCAAGGCGGTCACCACCGCCACCACCATCGACTACGCGACCGAGGACGGCACCGCCAAGGCCGGCAGCGACTACACCGCCGCCCACGGCAGCCTGACCTTCCAGCCGGGTGAAACCAGCAAGACGGTCTCCGTCCACATCACCGGCGACAACGTCACCGAGGGCACGGAGAACTTCCTGCTGCACCTGACCCACGGCACCGCCAACCTCGGCACCGCCACGGGCTACATCACCGACCACGCGGCGTAAGGGGCAGTTCCTCTACCGCACAATGGGGCCGGCTCGCGTCGAAAGGCGCGGGCCGGCTTTTTTTGTGTTTATGAACGACACAAGCTTCCAACCGCCGGCCACTCGACCGCCGGATGCCCGGCCAGACGGTCGAGCAGGCGGTCCAGCAGGTCCCAGATCGCCGCGTCATGCACCAGATGGTGGGTCAGCAGGCCAATGGGCTCGGCGGGGGTGCCCCTGCCCTCTTGGTGGCCCTCGCGGCGGTCGCGCAGTTCGCGGCAGAGGAGGTCCAGCAACCCGTCCAGCGGGACGGCGGAGCGGGTGCCGTGCCAGTCGATCAGGTCGAGGTGGGTGTTGACCCAGGCGATCCCGTCCCGGCTGGCGGGCGCCGGGCCGAAGGCGGAGACGGCGCGGTAGCCGGCGGCGGACAGGCGGGACGGCATGTCGGCGGCCATGCGGTTCCAGGGCGGGACGAACAGCGGCAGCAGGCGGTCGCCGAACAGGGCGCGCAAGACCGACAGGCCGCGTTCGGACTCGGCTTGTCGGATGTCGGCGGGACGCTCCGGGCCGAACTCGCACTTCTTCTTGCCGGGGGCGGCGTGGTCGGCGTGGGACCAGCCATGGACCAGCGGGGTGACGTTCGGATGGCCGGCGAGCGCTTCGGCGAGCGAGTGCTCGGCGTCGGCGGGGATGACGGCAAGGCCGAGTGGGATGCCGGCCTGGGCGCAGCGATGCAGAAGGCGGTCGAGCTGCGGGCTGGCGGCGATTGCGTCGTCGTCGCGCAGCCAGAAGGCGCAGCGGCGGCCGAGATCGGTCCAGCGCGCCAGTTCGTCGTCTACCGCGGTCCAGTTGGTCATGGCGTCTTCTCCGCCAGCATGGTTTCGACGATCTCCACGCTGCGCGCCGCACCGGCCAGCGAGGAGGGGCTGAGCGGCGGAATGCGGGCGCCCAGCACGGAGGTCAACGCGCGGGCGAGGCTGTCGGGCGTGAGGTCGGCCTCGCGCAGGGTGGCGATGCCGGGCTGGCGGGCCAGGATGGCAGCGCGGATGGTCTGTTCGACCTCCTTGCCGTCCTCGAAGGGGCAGAAGACACTGGGGACGCCGGCAGTCAGGCAGTCCAGCGCGGTGTTGTAGCCGCAGCGGCCGACCGAGGCGGCGGCGCGACCCAGCAGGGCGCGGAAGTCGGGACGCACCGGCTCCACCAGCAGGCGGTCGGCCGGGGCCATGGTGCGCAGCCGGTCGGCCAGCGCCGCGTCGCCCTTCGCCACCAGCAGGCGCCAGCGATTTGGCAGGGCGGCGGAGGCGGCGCAAAGGGCGGCGGCCTCGAAGACCGGGCGGCCGACCGGGCCGCCGCCGGCGGTGACCAGGATCTCAGCATTGCCGTCGGTGCCGTCGTCGGGGACGGGCGGCGGCGGGACGACGAAGCCGGTGTAGCGCAGCAGCGGACGCATCGCCGGGGTTAGCGGCCAGCTGTCCTCCAGCGGGATCAGGGCGGGGTCGGAATGGACCAGAACGCCGTCATAGAAGCGCAGCAGGCGGTTTTCGGTCTCGGCGACGCGCTTCGGTTTGGAGGGCGGGGCCAGGATGTCGCGGACCGATGCCAGGGTCAGCGGCGGGCGCGGCAGGGCGCGGGTACGCTCCAGCAGGGCGTCGAACTCGGCGGCGAGGGCGCGGCGGCCGAAGGGGAAGAGTTCGGTGATGATGACGTCGGGGCGGAGGCTGTCGAGCAGGCCGGTCAGCATCGCCTGACGCGCGGCGAAGAGGGCGGCATCGGCGGGGCGGCCGTCGGCGGCCAGCATGGTGGCGAAGTCGGCGCCGTCGCTCGCCAGCGGCGGCAGCTGGTGCAGGGTGGAGCCGCCGCTTCCCAGATGGGGGGCCGGACGGCCGCCGCTGACCACATCGACGCTCCAGCCGCGGGCGGTGAAGGATTCGGCCAGGGCGAGGGCGCGGCTGAGATGGCCGGTGCCGAGCAGGTGGGTGACGGCGATCAGGAGCTTCATGACAGGCGCTGCCCCTCCCGTGGGCCGGCGGGATGGAGCGTGCCGTCGGCGGCGAGCACCATGGCGTAGAGGCGGTCGCGCTTGACCGGAACCGGCGGCGGGCCGCGGAAGTCCCAGCCCCAGGCCAGCGCCAGGGCGACGCGGATGACGCCGATGTGGGTGACGATGAGGTGACTCTCCTTCTCCCCCCCGGGGAGAAGGTTGGGATGAGGGGGTTCGGCGCAGCCGAAGAGATCCTCGCCGTGTGTCCCCCTCACCCTAACCCTCTCCCCGGGGGGGAGAGGGGATTGGTCCTGGGTTGGGAGAGGGAGCAACTCCTTCAGCCAAGCCGTCAACCGATCCCGAACATCCGCTGGGCTTTCACCGTCGGGGGGGCGGAAGTCCCAGCCCCAGTGTTCGAGGTCGCGGTAGCCGCTGGCGGGATCGGCGCGGAGGTCGTGGCCGCGCCGACCCTCCCAGGCGCCCCAGTCCATCTCGATCAGGCGGGGGTCGGTGTGGACGGGGCGGTTGTCGCCAAGGACGCGGGCGGTCTCGATGGCGCGCGACAGGGGGCTGGCGTGCAGGGTGGCGTCGCGCCAGTCCGGCGGCAGGGTCAGGCGGACGAGGCGGTCGCGGCCCTCCGGGTCGAGGGGGATGTCGGTACGGCCCTGGATGCGGCCCTCGCGGTTCCAGGCGGTGATGCCGTGGCGCAGGAATGCGAGGCGGATCATGACATCAGTCCGGTCAGCAGGCCGCGCAGACGCTCCGCCGCGGCCGGCAGGGCGTGGTGGGCCTCGACATGGGCGCGGGCGCGCTGGCCGAGCCGGCGCAGGGCCGGCGGGTCGGTCAGCAGGGCGGACAGGGCGGCGGCATAGTCCTGCGCGGTCGGGCCGGTCAGCCGGCCGCCTTCGCCGTCGCGGATGACGGTGCCGGTGCCGGCATTGTCGACGGCGAGCACGGGGACACCGTGGGCCTGGGCCTCCAGATAGACCATGCCGAAGGCCTCGTTCAGGCCGGGCCAGACCAGCAGGTCGGCGGCGCGGTAATGGGCGGCGAGGTCGGTGGGCGGGCGGGCGCCGAGGAGACGCACGCGCTGGCCGAAGGGGGCGAAGAGGGCCGAGACCTCCGCCGCCGCCGAGCCGTCGCCGACGATGTCGAGCGTCCAGGGCTGGGCGGGCAGGAGGGACAGGGAGTCGGCCAGCAGGCGGTAGGAGGCGAGCTTGTCGCCCGGCCGCATCATGGCGACGGTCAAAAGGCGGGGCGGAAAGGCGAGTTCGGCACGCTCGACGGCAGTGGGGAGTTCGAGGAAGGGGGGCAGCATCGCCACCTGCTGGCCGGGCGGGCCGTAGGCCTTCACCGCATGACGGTCGCGGGCGCTGACGCAGAGAACGAGGGCGGCCTGTTCGATGGCGGACTCTGCCGTGGCGGCGAAGGCGGACCAGGGGCCGGTCAGGCGCTTGCGGGCGCGGGTCGCCTCCACCACGACATAGGGGATGCCGAGGGCGCGGGCGACGGCCGGGCCGATCAGGTCGGGCGCCTTGTAATAAACATGGTAGCTGAGCCACAGCGCCGGGCGCCGGGCCGGTTCGGCGGCGTAGAGGGACAGCAGGCGGTCGCACTCGGCGGCGGCGGCGGCGGACAGGCGGGCTTGCGCGGCGGGGTCGCCGGTGCCGTCATAGACGCGCAGGCCGCTCGCCACCTCCACCGGGCCGGTCGCCTCCAGCGCGCGCAGGATCAGCCGCGCCATCTGGCGGTCGCCGGAGGGGATGGGGTGGTCGACCGGTTTCAGCGGGGCGTAAAAGGCGATCCGGCGAGGGGTCACGCCGCGGCCTCCTCCAGGCGGCGGACGAGGCGGTCGATGCCGGCGGTCATGCCGAACTCGGCGCGCAGGCGGTCATGGGCGGCCTCACCCAGCCGCAGGCGGAGCGCCGGATCGGTGGCGAGCCGTTCCAGCGCGGCGGCGATGGCGGGCGGGGTGCCGTCGGTCAGCAGGCCGTGGGTGCCGTCGGCGATGAATTCCGGGATGGCGGAAACGGCGGTGGAGAGGATGGCGAGGCGCTGGCTCGCCGCCTCCATCAGCACGTTGGGCAGGCCGTCGCGGTCGCCGTCGCCGGCCACCACGCTGGTCAGAACGAACAGGTCGGCATGGCGCAGCGCCTGGATCACCGTCGCCTGATCCTGGGCGCCGCGCCAGTCGATGCGGTCGGACAGGCCGAGCCGCTCGGCCTGGGCGCGCAGGGACTGTTTCAAGTCGCCGGAGCCGATATGGACCAGCCGCCAGTGCAGCCCGTCCGGCAGCGTCGCCAGCGCGTCGAGCAGCCGGTCATAGCCCTTCTTCTCCACCAGCCGGCCGACCGACAGGATCTCCACTGCGCGGTCGGGGGTGGAGCCGTCGCGGGCCGGGGCGTCCGACCGGTCCGGTGGGGCGGGGAAGCGGGAAAGGTCGAGGCCGTGATAGACGAGGTCGATGCGGCCAGGATCGGCGGCAAGGCCGCGCAGATGGGCGGCGCCGACGGCGGTGCAGGTGGCGCCGAAGCGGGCGTCGGCCAGCTTCTCGCGCTTCTCCCACTCCGGCGTCGTCCAGATGTCCTTGGCATGGGCGGAAAAGCCCCAGCCGATGCCGCGGATCGAGGCGGCATAGCGCCCGACCGAGGCCGGGGTGTGCAGGAAATGGGTGTAGACGAAGGGCACGTCGGCCGGCAGCTCCGCCGCGAGAACGAGGGCCTGTCCGAAGCGGCGGCCCCGGTTGGCGGTGCGGTCGCGGTTGAGGTCGCGCAGCCAACCCGCCGCCGTGCGGACCAGACCGGCCGGGTGGCGGAGGATCAGGTGGCCGAGAGCGCGCAGGACGCGGCCCGGCTCGTCGCGCAGATATTCCGGCAGGTAATGGACGGGTGCGGTGATGCGGTCGTGCAGGGCGTGGCGGCGGCTGTCGGTGGGGTGGCGCAGTGACCAGATCGCCAGTTCGATGCCGCGCTGCTGCAGGGCCAGAAGCTCCTGCGCGATGAAGGTCTCCGACAGGCGGGGATAGCCCTTTACCACCACGGCGATCTTAAACGGCGAACGGGTCGGCACGCCGGACGGCGGGTGGCCGTCCTTCCCCAATCCAGACGTCATGCGCGCTTGCCCGCCATCGCGCGGGACATCCGCTCCGCCGCCCGGCGGATCGGGGTGACGAGGGTGGCGCGGGCGATCACCGAGTCCGCCTCCAGCACCTCGCGGGTCAGCCCGACGATGCGGTCCAGCCCGCCGAGCAGGCCGGGCAGCGGGCTGGCCGAGGGCGGCGGCTGGCTCGACAGGGCGCGGATGGCAGCGGCCATCGCCAGCGGGTCGGTGCCGTCGCGGTCGCTGTCCAGTGTGCGCAGCAGGCCCAGGGCCTCCGCCGCCTCGGCGCGGATGCGCTGTTCCAGCCGCGGCCGGGTGCGCGGAGCCAGGACCGACGGCTTGTCGAAGGACAGGATCTCGCAGAAGGTGTTGTAGCCGCCCATCGCCACCACGCCGATGGCCCCGGCATAGAGGTCCTCCATGCGCGAATGGAAGTTGATCGTCTCCACCCTGCCCTTCAGCCGGCGGATGCGGGTGGCGAACTCCTGGCGGCGGGCGTCCTCCAGGAAGGGGCCGTAGACGATCAGGGCGCGCGGGGTGAGGTCCGGATCGGCTTCATAGGCGGCGATGGTCCAGTCGACCAGGGCCGCGCCGTCGCCGCCGCCGCCGGGAGTCACCAGCACATAAGGCGCCGCCATAGGCAAGTCCGCGGCCTGGACGGCACCGCCGCCCTCGGTCGGCTCGCGCTTCAGATAGCCGGTGTAGCGCACCCGCGCCGCGATCTCCGCCGGCAGGTCGAGGCCGTCGAGCGGGCGGTAGACCTCCGGCAGGCCGTAGATCCAGAGCTGGTCGTAATAGCGTTCGATGGCGGCGACCGCCTCCTTGCGCTCCCATTCCGGCTGCAGGGCTTCCGGCGCGTCCAGCACGTCGCGCAGGCCCAGCACCACGCGGGTGTTGCCGGTCGCCCGCATCTCCTCCAGCGCCGGCAGGAATTCGCCGTGCAGGCCGGTCGGCTCCTTGTCGACGATGGCCAGCGTCGGGCGGAAGGCGCGTGCGGTGGCGCGGATGATCTCCGCCCGGATGGCGGCGGTCTCCTCGATCGGCAGGCCGAGGTTGCGGGCGGTGTAGCCGCCGTCCGGCAGCTTCACCACGCCGGGCAGGCGCACATGGTCGACCCGCTCCGGAAAATCGAAGCGGCCGGCGACCGGCGAGCCGGTGAGGATCAGCGCCGAGGCATCGGGAAAGGCCGATACCAGCGCTTGGGCAATCGTCCGCGACCGCCGCAAATGGCCCAGCCCGAAGGTGTCGTGGCTGTAGAGCAGGATGCGCGGCGGGGTGCGGTCGGGATGGATGGAGCGAAGGGGGGCCAGGGGCTGGTGCATGCTCGGACACTCCGCTTCAGCACTGCGTCGGAACCGAAAAGCCGTTGCAGAACAATTCACTGTGCTCGTCTGAGGACCGGCTCGGTCCCGGTGGTTGCGCGACTGGTCCAGGGACCGGCAGCAGCGCTCCAGCCTGGATAGAACCCCTCACATGGATCGCGCCGCGCATCAACCCGCCTTCCGGCCAGGAGGCGGCAACCCAGCTATGCGCTGTGATATATGAGTTATGGCCAGGCTCACGCTTCGGGGAGCCGGCTGTTTCGAGGGGTCAGTCGCCATGATAGGGATCCAGGGCGTCGCGCAGGCCGTCGCCGAAGAAGTTGAAGGACAAGACTACCAGGATCACCGGCAGCATCGGCAATGACACCCAAGGATAGGTTTCCACCGCCATAAGATTCTGGGCGTCGTTCAGCATCACCCCCCAACTGGTCGCCGGCGGGCGCAGGCCCAGCCCTAAGAAGGACAGTGCGGTTTCGCCCAGGATCATCGCCGGGATCGACAGGGTGGCGCTGGCGAGCAGGTGGCTGGCGAAGTTGGGCAGCAGGTGGCGGCGGATGATGCGGGCCGGGCTGGCGCCCATCAGCTCCGCCGCCATGACGAAATCCTCCTCGCGCAGAGCCAGGAAGCGCGAGCGCACGGCGCGGGCCAGCGACGGCCAGTCGAGCAGTCCGAGGATGACCGAGATGCAGAGGAACACCGTCACCGGGCTCCATTGTGCCGGCACCGCGGCGGACAGTGCCAGCCACAGCGGCAGCTCCGGCAGGGATTTCAGGATCTCCGACAGGCGCTGCACCCCGGCGTCGATCCAGCCGCCGAAATAGCCGGCCATGCCGCCCAGAGTGATGCCGATGGCGAAGGACACGGCGATGCCGAGCAGCCCGACGGTCAGCGACAACTGCGCCCCGATGGCCAGCCGCGACAGCATGTCGCGACCCAGCCGGTCGGTGCCGAGCAGATGCAGCGAGGCGTCCGGCGGCGGGCAGACCAGCCGTGTCCGCAGTTCCACCAGCCCGAGGAAGCGGTAGGGCACGCCGGGGCAGAAGAACCGGAGCGGCATCGGCCGGCTGGTGTCGGTCTCGTAGCGCCAGCGATAGTCCTTCAGGTCGGGATGGCCGACGGTCGGGTAGACGAAGGGGCCGATGAAGCTGCCCTCGTGGAACAGGTGGATGCCCTGCGGTGGGGCGTAGAGATGCTCCACGTCGCGTTCGTTGGCGCCGTAGGGCACCAGGAAATCGACGAAGGGCAGGCTGAGATAGGACAGGCCGAGGAACAGCGCCCCCAGCACCGCCAGCCGGTGGCGCAGGAAGCGGCGCAGCATCAGCCGCCCGGTGGAGGCACCCGGATCGAAACGGGTGGTCGGGGCGTCCGGCGACTCCGGATCGGGATAGGGCCGGCTGTCGACGTAATGCTCCCAGCCGCCTTTCGTGGCCCCGTCCTTCATGGTCCCATCTTTCATGGCCCCGCCTTTCACGATTGCGCCTTCCTCGCCTTGCCCAGGCGGATGCGGGGATCGAGCAGGGCGAGCGCGATGTCGGAGACCAGCATGCCGACCAGCACCAGCAGCGAGATGAACATCAGGATGAAGCCGGACAGGAAGATGTCCTGCGCCCGCAGCGCCTCCAGCAGGGCCGGGCCGATGGTCGGCAGGCTGAGCACGACGGAGATCAGCACCGATCCCGACACCAGCGACGGCAGCAGCGAGCCGATGTCGGAGACGAAGGGGTTCAGCGCCATGCGCAGCGGATAGCGGGTCAGCCGGCGCAGCGGCGGCACGCCCTTGGCCTTGGCGGTGACGACATAGGGCTTGCCCAGCTCGTCCAGCAAATTGGCGCGCAGGCGCCGCACCATGGCGGCGGTGCCGGACAGGCCGATGACGATGGTCGGCACGATCAGGTGTTCCAGCACCGAGCCGATCTTGGCCCAGCTGAGCGCCTGATCCTCATAGCGGGCGTCGACCAGCCCGCCGATGGGAAGCCCCAGCCATTTCTGGCCGTAATAGAGCAGGATCAGCGCCAGCAGGAAGTTGGGCGTCGCCAGCCCGATATAGCCGACGGCGGCGGCGAGGTAATCGACCCAGCTGTTGGCGCGGATCGCCGCCAGAGCCCCCAGCGGGAAGGACACCAGATAGACGAACAGCACGGCGGCGAGGTTGAGGATGACGGTGAACCACAGCGTCTCCCCCACCACCTCGACGACCGGCTTGTTGAACTCGAAGGACCAGCCGAGATCGCCCTGCAGCAGGCCGTGGAAGCCGTTCGGCCCTGGCCAGACGCCGATCCAGACCAGATACTGCTCCGCCAGCGGACGGTCGAGGGCGTATTCGTGGCGCAGGAACTCCGCCTTGGCCAGACCGGCCTCCTGGCCGGTGGCGCGCAGCTCGGCGATCTGGTTGGACAGATAGTCGCCGGGGGGGAGGTTGATGACGATGAAGATCAGCATCGACACCACGAGCAGTGTCGGCACCATCACCAGCAGCCGGTGCAGGATGAAGCGCAGCATGGGTGTCAGTTCCCCCCGCGGTGGCTGCCGGCCGGCTCCGGATCGGCCGGGCGGGCGTCGGCGAAATAGAACTCGTCGGGGCGGTAGACGCCGAGATAGGCGCCGGGATCCCACAGCCACAGCCCCTTGTCCGGGACGTTGCGCAGGCGGTTGGAAACGGCGATGGGCTGCGGCGTCTTCGACACCACGCCGATGGCGTAGAGCTGGTCGGCATGGATGTCGAGCAGCGCCGACCACAGGGCGCGCCGTTCGGTCTCGTCGGTGGTGTGGCGCCAGCGCCGGGCGAGTTCCATCAGCTCCTGCGGGATCGGCATGTCGATGGGTTCGCCGGCGCTGCCGGAGGTCTGGTAATACTGCCCCCATTTCGGCCAGCTGAAATTCTCCTGGGTCATCGGCGCCAGCTCCTCCGGACTGCTGTCGGGGTCGGGGATGCCGTTGTCCCAGCCGCCCCACACCGCCATCATCGTCTGGCCGGCATAGACCCGGTTGCGCAGGACGTCGCGGTCCACCGTGCGCACCAGCAGCCGGACGCCGATGTCGCGCCAGGTCTCGGCGATGATCTGCATCGCGTCGGCCACCTCCGGCTTCTCGCCGGCGGTCTCGACGATCACCTCCAGCGGCCGGCCGTCGGGAAGCCGGCGGTAGGCGGCGCCGCGCGGGCGCTTCAGCCCCATCTCGTCCAGCAGGGCCGCTGCCTGCTTGGGGTCGTAGCCGGTCCACAGCCCGTTGCGCTCCGGCTTGTAGAGCGGGCTGCGCGGCAGCACGTCGACACCGCTTTCCTCCGCCAGCCCGAAAAAGAGCGAGCGGTTGATGATGCGGCGGTCGATGCCCATCGACAGGGCGCGGCGGAAACGGACGTCGCGCAGCACGGCGCGCCAGACCGGATCGTTGTAGTTCAGGTTGGGATAGAGCGCGATCTCCGCCGCCTTGCCCTCCGGCCACAGCAGGGTGCGGTAGTCACCGGCCTGCTCCCCCGCCACCAGAACCGGGACCTGGGAGAAGGTCAGCCCTTCGGCCTGGAGGTCGGCCTTGCCGGTGGCGACCTGGGCCGGAATCAGCCCGCCGGCCATCACCGTCACGTCCAGCCCGTCGGTGTAGGGCAGCTGCATGCCGCGCGCGTCGAAGCGGTGGTAATAGGGGTTGCGCTGGAACAGCAGATGGGTGCCGGTGCCCTTCGAGATCGCCATCCAGGGCTGCAGCGTCGGCTCGTCCGGGTTCTCCATCCGGAACATGTCGTCGCGGGCATTGTGCAGGGCCGCCCAGTTGCGGACCTTGTATTTGGCGATCAGCGGGGCGAGGTCGGCATCGCTGGTATAGCGGGCGTGGAAGCGCTTCAGGTAATGGGCCGGGCGGTAGATGAAGGGCGGCCGGGCAGCGGCCAGCGCCGGGAGGAAATAGGGGTTCGGCTCCTCCCAGCGGAAGCGGGCGGTGACCGCGTCGGGAAAGCTGACCTCCGGCGGCTTGCCGTCCACCAGCATGAAGCGCGGCGGGCCGGAGGGCGACAGCATCGGGTTGTTGGCGATGTCCTCCCACCAGTAGCGGATGTCGTCGCTGGTGAAGGGGGCGCCGTCGGACCAGCGGTGGCCGGCCCGCAGGGTCAGGGTGAAGTCGCGGCCGTCATGGACCGTCACGTCCTTCAGGATGTCGGGCACGATCTCCCGCTTGGCGGTGTAGCCGACCAGCCGGGCATAGCCGTAGAGCACGGCGATGCGGCTGTTGCGCCGCTGGGTGATGAAGGTGCGGATCCAGCCGCCGGAGCGGCCGAGATCGCGGCCCTTCGCCTCCAGATCGACGATCAGCGGCTCCTCTGGCATGCGCTGGCGGACGGGGGGGATCAGGCCGTAGACGACCTCGTCGCGGAGAAGGGCCGGCTCCTGCGGGGTGAAGGCGGCGGCGGGGGTGGCGAGGAGGAGGGCTGCTGCGACTACCGCGCCCCACTTCCCTCTCCCCCCCGGGGAGAGGGTCAGGGTGAGGGGGATGCGTTGCAGGATTTTCGCGAGCATTCCGCCACGCGTCCCCCTCACCCTTCCCACCGCAGAGCGGTGGGCCCCTTCCCTCTCCCCGGGGGGGAGAGGGTGATTCAAGCCGGCGGGGCGAAAGTGCTTGCTCATGCCGCCCGCCTCACAAAGTGCCCCGGCGCCGCTTCCACCAGCGGAGGGGGCGCGCCGTCGGGGGTGGGGCGGAAGGGTTCGGGCCAGAGGTCGGGGCGGCCGGCGCCCAAGGCCACGGTGGCGATGTCGATCGGACGGTCGACGTCGGGTTCCGGCGAGGCGGCGATCAGCGCGCGGGTGTAGGGGTGCAGCGGGGCGGAGAACAGCAGGGCCGGCGGTGCCTCCTCCATCACGCGGCCGGCACGCATCACCGCGACACGGTCGGCCAGCCGCGCCACCACCGCCAGATCATGCGAGATGAACATCAGGCTGAGGCCCAACCGCTGCTTGATCGATTCCAGCAGGTCGAGCACCTGCGCCTGCACCGACACGTCGAGTGCCGAGGTCGGCTCGTCGCAGATCAGCAATTGGGGGTCGAGGGCGAGCGCGCGGGCGATGCCGATGCGCTGGCGCTGGCCGCCGGAGAAGGCGTGGGGGTAACGGTTGGCCCAGGCGGGGTCGAGGCCGACCTGCGCCATCAGCGCCCGCACCCGCTCGCGCCCCTCGCCACGGCCGCAGACGCCGTGGATCGCCAGCGGTTCCGCGATGATCTCGCCGACGCTCATGCGGGGACTGAGGGAGGCATAGGGATCCTGGAAAACCATCTGGGCACGGCGGCGGTAGGCGGTCAGTTCCGGCCCGGTGGCGGAAAGGAGGTCGAGCGGCTGCTGCCCGGCGGAAGACCGGAACAGCAGGCGGCCACCGGGATCCGGCCGCTCCGCCAGCATGGCCAGCCGCGCCAGCGTCGTCTTGCCTGATCCTGACTCGCCGACGATGGCCAGAGTCTCGCCGCGGCCGACCGACAGGTCGACGCCGTCGAGCGCGCGGATGCGCAGGTTGCCGCGCTCGTAGGTCTTGGCGACGCCGTGGAATTCCAGGATGGCGTCGCGCACCTCCTCGCCCGGCGGCGCGCAGGTCATCGCGGGGATGCAGGGGGCGGCGGCCATCAGCTTGCGGGTGTAGCCGTGCAGCGGCCGGCCGAGAACGTCGGCGCAAGCCCCCGATTCCATCACCCGGCCGGCGCGCATCACCACCACGGCGTCGGCCATGTTGGCGACCACCCCCAGATCGTGGGTGACCAGCAGAACCGCCATGCCGGTCTCGCCCTGCAGCTCCTTGATGAGGGCCAGCACCTGGGCCTGCAGGGTGACGTCGAGCGCGGTGGTCGGCTCGTCGGCGATCAGCAGTTGCGGGCGGGCGACCATCGCCATGGCGATCATCGCGCGCTGGCGCAGGCCCCCCGACAGCTGGAACGGATAGGAGCTGAAGGCGCGTACCGGATCGGGGAAGCCCACCCGCTCGAACATGGCGAGGCAGCGCTCGCGCGCGCCGGTCCGGTTGCAGTTGCCGTGCAGCCGAAGCACCTCGATCGTCTGGTCGCCGATGGTGTGGAGCGGCGACAGCGCGCTCATCGGTTCCTGGAAGATCATCGAGATGCGGCTGCCGCGGATGTCGCGCAGGCGGGACGCCGGCAGGCGCAGAAGATCGACCGCCTCGGCACCCTGGCCGAACAGGATCGAGCCGCCGGTGACCGTCGCCCCGCGCGGCAGGATGCCGAGGATGCTGCGGCAGGTCAGCGTCTTGCCCGATCCGGACTCGCCGACCAGCGCGACGCTCTGGCCGGCGCCGATGGAGAAGCCGACGCCGTCGACCACCGGACGGGGGGCGTTGCGGAAGCGGATCGTCAGGCCCTCGACAGTCAGCATCTTTGCGTCTCCAGGCCGCTCGCGTATCGGGATGACCGGGGGCCAAACCCCCTCTCCCCCCCGGGGAGAGGGTCGGGGTGAGGGGGTCGCACAGCGAGGATTCTCGGGATGGTCACGCCATGCATCCCCCTCACCCTAACCCTCTCCCCGGGGGGGAGAGGGGATGCTTTACGCCTCAGCCCCATCGCATCCATTCCATCATGCTTGCGTTGCGGATTCACTGTTGTCGCTGGTTTCGGCCGCTTGGGAGCCGGGCGACGGAAGCGACGCCTGGGCCGGGGCCGGAGGCGGGACGGCCGGGGCTTCGCTGGTCAGGCGCTTGCCGACCTGCTGGATCACCCGCAGAGGCAAGTCCGGCACCGACGACAGCAGCCGCAGCATGTTCGCCCCGTCCAGCCGCAGCAGACGCAGGTCGGTGCGGGCGCGGATGGTGGAGAAACGCCGCACGCCGGCCAGCAGCTCCAGATCGCCGATCACCTCGGGCGGCTTGATGTAGGCGATGTGCAGCGGCGGCTGGTTGTCGGGCATCAGCCGCACCAGCTCCGCCTCCCCTTCCGCCAGGACGAAGGTGAATTCCGACGGCTCGCCGCTGCGGTAGATGAAATCGCCGGCCGCCACCGTGCGCCATTCCGACGCCGTCAGCAGGCGGCGCAGCACCGTTTCCGGCAGGTCGGAGAAGACGGGGGAGCGCGACAGCAGGCGCAGGGCCGGCTCGTCGGTCTCCTCCGTCTCGCCCGGCATGGTGTCCTCGTCATGGTCGGCGCCATTCTGGCCGCGCCGGACCAGCCGGCCGTCCTCCAGGTCGTAGAGCGCGTCGAAGGCCGGGTTGTCGGAAATCCGCTCCTCCAGCACGATCAGCGTCATGGTCGGCAGCAACTCCTTCATGGCGAGGAAGATGCGCAGCCGTTCCTCCGGATCGTAGCTGTTGAGCGCCTGATAGATCACGAAGATGTCGGGCTTCTTCATCAGGCCGCGGATCAGCTGCACCCGCTGGCGCACGCTGATCGGCAGCAGCGAGCCGCCGATGCCGACCTCGCCCAGCGCCACCAGGATCAGCACGAAGGCGCGCGCGTCGGTCCGCTCCAGCGCCTCGTCCACCAGGACCCGCAGCTGGGTGATGGCGCGCGGATCCTCCGTCGTGATACGGCCGAACAGAAGGTTGTCCATCACGTTCAGGCGCGGGTGGTAGAGGTCGGGATCGAAGACGGCGACCTTGTCGCGCAGCTCGTACGGCATCTCGTTCAGCAGGCTGCGGCGGATCGCCATGATCGCCTCGCGCTCCGCCGGGGGCACGAAGTCCATGCCGTCGCGCTTGGGCACGATCATCAGGAACATCGTGGCGAACAGCAGGGTGTCCGCCTCCTGATGGCGGCGCTGCGGCCGTTCGGAGCGGCGCTTCAGCCGGGTGACCGCCTCCACCAGCTCTTCGAACAGGGCGTCGTCGATGTGCGGGTAGCGCATGATCATGACGTCGCCGTCGGCGCTGTCGCGGTAGACGCCGACCACCCGCATGGCGAAACGGCGGCCGATGCGGACGGCGGAGTCCCACAGCCCGTATGTTTCCATCAGCTCGCGGACGGTCGGGTTGCAGACCATGCGGGCGACCGTCAGCCGCTTGCCGTCCGGCAGGCCGAACAGCATGTTCTCGGCAAGGCTGGCGTAGGGGTTGAAGCAGTCGCGTTCGAAGCGGGCCAGCAGCTTGTCCATCCCGCGTTCGGTGATGGCGTCGCGCAGCCAGTGGCGGGCGCGCAGCAGCGGCTGGGCGACGAAGGGGTAGTCGTCGGGGTCGAACACCTCGCGCAGGCCGCGCTGGTAGACGGCGGTCTCGCCGCCGGTCGCCGCCAGGCACTGCATGAACCAGGGGCGCAGGCTGGTCCAGTCGGTGGCGCCGATCATGGCGAAGTCGGTCCAGATCCCCTCCATGCTGTCGGTGGAGTTGCCCGACGCCTCGGCCTCCACGATCTCGCGCCGGCGGGCGGGCGACATGCTGTCCGGATCGTCGGCCGGCGGGCGGTGGCGCAGACCGTAGGTGATGTTCTGCATCATGCTGCCGGTGAACATGCGCGGTTCCGGGCTGGCATAGGCCATGCGGCGGCCCAGCAGCTCCAGCGGAATGGCGTCCAGCGACTGGTCGCCGATGGTGATCCGGCCGGAGGTCGGCGGCGACAGCCGCACCAGCACCTCTGCCAGACGGCGCAGCGCCAGCGCGTTGGTGCCGGCGATGCCGATCAGGGAGCCCGGCGGCACCTCCAGCGACAGGCGCTGCAGCATGCGGT
This sequence comes from Azospirillum sp. TSO5, assembly GCF_003116065.1. Lineage (NCBI taxonomy): Bacteria > Pseudomonadati > Pseudomonadota > Alphaproteobacteria > Rhodospirillales > Azospirillaceae > Azospirillum > Azospirillum sp. TSO5. The sequence continues at coordinate 21,564 of NZ_LGQY01000080.1, forward strand.
CGCCATATTCGTTGGCCCAGGTCACCGCCTCCAGCCGCAAGGGAGCCTTGAGGTCGGGGGGCGTGGCGGGCGTCGGCGTCGTCCACTCGAACAGGAAGGGGGGCGAGAACTGGTCGGCGATCTGCTCGTACTTGATCTGGGCGTCAATCATGTTCTGGTAATAGTCGAGCAACTCCTTCCAGGGGGCGGTCAGGTCCTTGAAGGCGGAGAGTGCCGCCACCAGCGCGCCGATGGACATGTTCCCGTGCAGAACCAGATAACCGCCGATGGAGAACAGGAAGAAGGGGGTAATCTGGTTGATGAAATTGTTCAGGAACTTGACGAAATACTTGCGCTTGTAGATCTCCAGCCTGATCCAGTAGATGCTGCCGAGATACTGGGAGAATTCCGCCATCACGTAGCGGACGGTGCCGTTGACGCGGACCTCGCGGACGTTCTCCACGCTTTCGCCGATGCGTTCGGACAGCTGGCGGACCTTGCGCACCCGCTCCTTGCCCAGCAGCTTCACCTTCATCTGAAGCTTGGGGATGATGTAGGCCTGCACCGGGATCAGCGCGACCGAGACGAGGCCGATGGTTGGTTGCTGGATGAACAGGAACAGCAGGATGGTGAGCATCGTGCCGCCCTGGTAGAGCGGCTGGGCGAAGGAATCGCCGATGAAGCCGGCCAGCGGTTCGGTTTCCGCCGAGATGGTGGAGATCAGCTCTCCCTGGCTGACCTTGGAGAAATGCGGCAGCGGGAAGCGCAGCATGCGGTCCAGCAGCAGGAAGCGCAGGCGCCGAACCTGCCGTTCGCCGACCACGCCCTTGAAGGTGTTGATCCGCATCTTGAAGGCGCCGTTGGCCAGCACCAGCGCCAGGAAGGTGAAGCACAGCACCAGCAGGTAGGTCACCGGCCCCATGGCGACGCCGAGGATCTCGCGCACCGGCTGGGGATCGGACAAGGCCCGGTTGATGATGATCTTCGGTAGTTCAAGCGAGGCGTAGAGCACCGGGAAGGACGCAACCGTCAACAGGGCGAGCAGGATCTGCTGGCGTCCGCTGTGCTTCCAAATGAACTGAAATATGTTGCGGTCCATCAATGGCCTTCAGCGTCGCGGCCGGTCAGGGCCGCAGGGGTCGCGCGCGGGGGGATGAAGGACGGAAGATTGGCGTGGGCCGGGCCATTTTCCATCGGTGCTTTTGCCGCTGCCGCTTTCTCCGTTGCCGCCCGCTCAGCCTTCGACCTTCCAGGCGTAGTAGCTCCAGCGATCGTCGGGCGGCAGGGGCAGCGGGGTCCAGTTGGGGCGCTGCAGCGGACGATCGGACAGCACGACGCCGCCGGGCAGCATCAGCGCGTCGATCAGCGGCGCCAGCCACGCCGCCTGCTTGGCGTCATGGTTGCGGTCGGTGCTGCCGAAATCGGCATGGGCCAGCCGGGCGCAACGGCCGAAACGCTCGGCGGCGGCCGGCATGGTTTCCTGGAAGTCGCCGACGAACAGGCGGTCCTCGTCCGGCGTCAGCTCCGGCGGCACGCGCACCCACATGTCGAACACCAGGATGTCGCGCGGCGGGAACAGGTGGCGCAGATGGTCGAAGGTGCGGCCCTTGCCCAGGCCAACCTCCAGCACCATGCCGTCGCGCCCGGCGACCGCGCGCTGCGCCCAGGCCAGCGCGTCGCGCTGCACCGTCATCCGGTCAATCATCCGGTCGAGCAGCGACCGGCTTTCCGCACCAATACCAACGTCGGCCGCCATCGGCCCCCTCCCCTTGCCAAGCGCCCGAACGGCACGGCAGCAGTTTGAAAGGCTGCGCGCGCGCCGTCGAGACAAAACGTCGCATGGCCGGGGCCGGCGGGTGCGGCTTCCCTGACTTCTGGCCGGCTTATGGCCGGTTCGGATCGAAGCGCTTCGCCAGCCCCTGCCAGCAGCGGTAATAATCGTGCTGAAGCTCGGCAGTTTCCAGTGCGTGCCGCGTCGGACGGATGACGGCGCGCGTTTCGAACATGAAGGCCATGGTGTCGCCGACCCGCTGCGGCCGGGCGGTGTCGGCGGCGGTCGCCTTGGCGAAGGTCTCCGCATCGGGGCCGTGGCCGCTCATGCAGTTGTGCAGGGAGGCGCCGCCGGGCAGGAAGCCCTCCTCCTTCGCGTCGTAGACCCCAACGATCAGGCCCATGAACTCGCTGGCGATGTTGCGGTGGAACCAGGGCGGACGGAAGGTGTCCTCCTGCACCAGCCAGCGCGGCGGGAAGATGACGAAGTCGATGCTGTCGACGCCGGGGGTGTCGCTGGGCGATTGCAGCACCAGGAAGATCGACGGGTCGGGATGGTCGAAGCTGATCGAGCCGATGGTGTTGAAGCGGCGCAGGTCGTATTTGCAAGGGGCGTGGTTGCCGTGCCAAGCCACCACGTCCAGCGGTGAATGGTCGATGCGGGCGGTCCACAGGGCGCCGTCGAACTTCGCCACCAGTTCGAAGTCACCGTCGACATCCTCATACCAAGCGTCGGGCGTCAGGAAGTCGCGCGGGTTGGCCAGCCCGTTGGAGCCGATGGGGCCGAGGTCCGGCAGGCGGAAGGGGGCGCCGAAATTCTCGCAGACATAGCCGCGGGCGGTGCCGTCAAGCAGTTCGACGCGGAAGCGGATGCCGCGGGGGATCAGCGCGATCTCCTGTGGTTCGACCTCCAGCACGCCAAGCTCGGTGTAGAGGCGCAGGCGGCCCTGCTGCGGCACGATCAGCAACTCGCCGTCGGCATCGTAGAAGAAGCGGCCCTGCATCGACCGGTTGGCGGTGTAGAGGTGGATGCCGCAGCCGGTCTGCGCCTGCGGTCCGCCGTTGCCGCCCATGGTGGTGAGGCCGGCGACGAAGTCGGTGGCCATGTCCGGCATCGGCGGCGGGTTCCAGCGCAGTTGGGTCGGCGGGGCCGGCACCTCGTCGAAGCGGCTGGTCAGGCGGCCGGACTCCAGCGGGCGGAAGGGTTCGTGCACGACCGCCGGGCGGATGCGGTAGAGCCAGGAGCGGCGGTTGTGGGCACGTGGTGCTGTAAAGGCGGTGCCGCTGATCTGTTCGGCATAGAGGCCGTAGGGCGGGCGCTGCGGCGAGTTGCGGCCGACGGGCAAGGCGCCGGGCAGGGCCTCCGTCGCGAACTCATTGCCGAAGCCGGACTGGTAGGTGAAGGCGGGGGACGTCATGCGGGCTGCTCCCTGTTCCGGGGGATGCGGCCGGCCTGGGCACCGGGCGCGACCATTTGTCGCTCATATAGTTTCTTTTGAAACTATGCGCCAGAGGAAAATGGAGGAGTTGTTGCGGCGGTTTGCCCCCTCCCTAACCCTCCCCCTCTTCGAGGGAGAGGGGACTGCCGTTGCTTCGACATTTACGTCACGTCGACAAGCGTCCTGCCCCCTCTCCCGCGAAGCGGGGGAGGGATGGGGAGGGGGCATTCGCAGCATCCCCATCCCCGCCTCAATTCATGCGGCGATCCGGCAGGTCCAGGATGAAGTCGCCGCCTTCGTCGTAGCCGGCGGTGCGGATCACGCCATATTGTGGGGTCTGCGGCGCCTCGCTGGTCACGTCCTGGCGGACTTCCTGGTAAAGCGCGTAGCCGTTGCTGTCCTTCGGCAGGCCCATCACCCGCTTCTTCAGCGCCACCGCGAAGGGGGAGTTCACCTCGCCGTCGGCAACCGGCTCGTCGCCGCCCGACGACAGGGCCATGACGGAGCGGCGCTGCCGGATCTCCTGCTCGCTGGCGAGGCGGCTGGCGTCGATCTTCTGCTCCTTGGTGAAGGCGCCGGAATAGCAGCTGTCCGACACCACCATCACATGCTTGGCCGGCATGCGGCTGAGGAAGCGGCCGATGTCGTTGTTGGACACCCAGTTGCGGGCGCTGGTCGTCTCCGCATCGGCCGGCAGCCAATAGCCGGTGCCGGTCTCCGCCAGTTCATAGCCGTGGCCGGCGTAATAGACCATCACCTGATCCTGCTCGCCGACCTCGCGGCCGAGCTTGCGCAGAGCCTCGCCGATCTGCGCCTTGGTCGGGTTGCGCAAGGTCCGCGTTTCGTAGCCGAGATGGTCGTTCAGCGCCTGCGCCACCGCCTTGATGTCGGCGCCGGGCGTGGACAGGGCCGGGATGGCGCTGTCGCGGTAGCTGTCGACCGCGATCATCAGGGCGATCTTGCGCGGCTTCGGCGGGGCGGCGGGATCAGGGGCGGCGGCCGCGCTGTCGATGGCGATGCGCTGCTCGGTCGTCTTGCCGGCCTCGTCGGTCATCGTCAGGGTGGCTTCGGTCGCCCCCGGCTCCACCGGGATGCTGGTGCGGAACTGGCCCTTCTCGTCGATGAAGACCCAGCGGCCGTTCACCCGCGCCTCCGCAAGGTTGGCGCTGTCGGCGACGATGCCGCGCAGGGTCATGCTGCCGCCGCGGGTGCGGCCGCCGCGCGCCTGCTGCAGGCTGGGCGGGGCCGAGGAGGCGGTCGGCCGGCCGAACATGTCCGCTGCCCGCGGGTTCGCCACCAACTGCCGCAGCGCGCCCGAGAAAGCCTGGGTGCGCTGCTCGCGCTCCACCCGCTGCACCATGGCGAGGTAGGTGCGGGCGACCTGGGGCGGCAGGTTGGCCTGGGTCACCGCGGCGCGCACCTGGGCATAGCCGCCGGGCTGGCCGGACGCGCTGTTCTGCAGGATGCCGCCGACGCGCACCGCCACCGGATCGCCGCTGGCGGTCAGGCCGCCGATCAGGGTGGGGACGGGAACGCTGGCCAGCACCGCGCGCTGTTCCGGCAGCGAGAGGCTGCCGGTCGACAGGCTCGTCACCGCCTGGACCATGCCGCCGCTGCCGGCCGCCTGGATGAGGGTGCCGGCCGCCGCCTGCACCTGCGGCGCGGCGAGAAGCTGCGGCCCCGGCTGCGACAGGGTTGCGCCGGAGGCGTAGGCCTGCGTCGCCTCCGCCGAGAAGGTGACGGAGCGTCCGGACGGCAGCACCACCGTCGCCGGCGCGGGTGGCGGAGACGGCGGAGAGGTCGGGCCGTTGCCGGCCGGCCGGGTGCCGTCGGAGGTCTGGCCGCCCTGCCCTGTCCCTTGCGCAGTCCCCTGCCCTGCCCCTTGACCCGCCCCCTGCTCCAGCGCCGCCAGGAAGGTCTGGGGGGCGGTCGCGGTGGTCGAGGTTCCGGGGGATGAGCCGGGTGTGGCGGCGGCCGTGGTGCCGGTGGCCGTCGAGCTGGAGCCGGTGGCCGGCGTCCCCGTCGGGTTGGCTGCAATCTGCGCCACCGTCTGCAGCACCGTCTGCACGGAAGTGCTGCCGGTCGTGGCGGTCTGGCCGGTCGACGGCGAGGTCGTGTCCGTCGTGCCGGTTCCGCCGGTGGTCGGCGTGCCGGTTCCGTCTCCGCTGTCGGTGCCGGGGGTGGTCGGCGTGGTGGGCGTCGGGGGCGTGGTTGGAGTGGTCGGGGTGGTCGGCGTGGTTGGGTCATCCGTGATCGGCGGCGTCACCGGTGGTGTAACCGGGGGCGTCACCGGCGGCGGAGGGGGCGGAGGTGGTGGCGGCGGAGGCGGAGGCGGAGGCGGAGGGGGCGGCGGGGAGCTGGTGACCACCACGTCCCCGTTGCTGTACAGCGCCGTCGCCTTTTCGCCGGTTCCGGCGGTGCCCTGAAGGCTCGCCTCTCCGCCGCCCGCGGCGATGCGGATGCTGCCGTCGGTTTCGGCATCGAGGCCGATGCCGGCGACCTCGTAGGTGACGGCCGACGTGCCGCCCTTGCCGATGATGGCGAGGCCGCCGGACGAGGTGATCGTCGCCGTGCCTTGGACTTTCACGCCCCAGGCCTCATCGGCATCCACCTGGGTGGCGTCGCCGTCGATCAGGATGGCGTCGGAGGCGGTGGCGTCGGAGCGGATCTGCGGGCTGCCGTCGAAACCGGTGGCGATCAGCACGCCGGCATTCCAGCCATAGAATGACACCGCCTTGCCGCGGATGGCGATCTTGCCGGTGCCGGAGAGAAGCTCGCTGGTCCCGGTGATGGCGACGCCGTGGCCCTCGCTGTCGTAATCGGAGCCCTCGCCGCGGATGGAGATGGCGCCGCCGCCGGAATCCAGCGTGGTGTTTTCGATGGCCACGCCGGCCGGGCCGTTCCAGTCGCCCTTGGCCGCCTGCTGCGTCGGATCGCTGCCGCCGCCCAGGGTGATGGCGCCGCCCGATGTCGTGATGCTGCTGGAGAGCAGGCGGACGGCCCCGCCCGACTGTCCGACGTTGCTGTCGAGCGTTACCGCTGAGCCGCCGGTCACGATGGTGCTGTCCGACAGGGCGACGGTTTTGGCGGCCTTGAGCGTCACGGCGCCGTCGGAATAGAGGCTGGTGCCGTAGTCGAGCAGCAGGTTGCCGCCGGACTCGAAGGTGATTCCGGCGGCGTTGGAGATCTCCGCACCGTTCAGCACGATGTCGCCGTCGGAGTTCTCGCCGCTCCGGATGGTGATGGGTCCGTTGCCCACCAGCACGGTGATGGTGGAGGTGCCATCGATGTTGACGGCGTCGCTGCCGATGCTGCTTTCGCCGCCACCTTCCGTACCGGTGATCTGAACGGCGCCGCCCGCGGTCTGCAGCACGGAGTCGGCGATCACGACGCCGCCGTTGCCGCCGTAATACATGCCGTTGCCGCCCTTCCCGTTCAGGGTGATGGCGCCGGTCGTAGTCTCCAGACGGCTGTTGTCGAGCAGGATGCCGTGGTTGCCCTCGCCGTTGTTCTCGCCGCCCTCGCCGTTGATCAGGATGGCCCCGGCGCCCGTGCTGACGGTGGCATAGCTGAAGGCGGCACCGACGCGGTTGTCCGACGGGGAATAGTCGCCATACATGCCGATTGCCGGCTTCTGCGTCGGGTCCGACCCGCCGCCGACGACGAAGGCGCCGCCATTGGTGTCGATGGTGACGGGCTTGGCGGAGGTTCCGGCAACCTGCACCACGCCCTTGCCGGACCCTGTGGCGGAATTCAGCGTGACGGACAGCGCGCCGGCGGTGGAGGTGATGCTCTCGAACACATAGATGTCGCGGTAGGCCTTCAGCGTCAGCGAGGCGTCGCCGCCGGAGGATTTCAGGATGGGCTGGTCGACGGTGATGTCGCCGGCCTCCGACCCATTCACGTCGGTCTGCAGCGTAACGCTGGTTCCGCTGTTCAGCGAGGTCTGGATCTCGGTGGCGGTGATGGTGCCGCCGGTGTCCGCCACGATGATGTTGGTCGGGTCGAGCAGCCAGGAGCCACCCTTCCCCTGTCCCGCCCCTGCATCCACCCTGCCCCGCACATGCAGCGACAGCTTGCCGGAGGTTTCGACGAAGCCGCCGTCGCCGCCGGCCGCGCCGCCGCGGGCGGAGACGGCGCCGTCGAAGCGGGTGGCGTTGTCGGCCCACACCACCACCTTGCCGCCCTTGCCCGCCTGCGTGGCGTCGGCGGTGATGGTGGCGCCCGGGGCCACCACGGTGTCGGTGGAGGGCGGCACCGGCTTGCGCGCCGGGCGGATGTTGTAGCCGGCCAGCGTGGCGGCGGATGCCTTGCCGCCCTGCACGTCGCCGCCGATCAGCACCTCCCCGCCCCCGGCCGGACCGGAGGCGTTGACGCGCGCCGATGCCGCCAGCGTCGTGCGGTTGCCGGACACGGTGACGGAGCCGCCGGTTTGAGGGGCGCCGGTTTGGCCCGGACCACTTTGAGAGTTGCCGCTGCCCCCGGCGTCGAGCGTGCCGGAGACCTCGACCTCGCCGCCGTCGCCGAGCAGGACGATGTCGCCGCCCTGCTGTTCCACCCGGCGGGCCTGCACGGTGCCGGACATGTTGACGACGCGGTCGACCAGACCCTTGGCGGCGCTGGCCGTCATCTGCACCCGGCCGCCGTCGGCGAAGATCTTGCCGCTGTTGCTGACCAGCGCATCCACCGGCTTGCCGTTGGCGCCGACGGGACGGGCGTCGGTCTTGGCGTCCACCGCAATGTTGATCTTCTGGTCGCCGAACAGGTCGACGACGAAGCGCTTGCCGGACGCCAGCGTCACCTCGCCCAGCCGGGCCTGGATGGTGCCGCGGTTGGCGACGCCGGGGGCGACCAGCGCCGCCAGACCGGCCTCGGCCACCGTGATGGTGCCCTCATTCTCCACCGTCGCGGTGGAGCCGGCGCGGCCCTCGAACTTATAGCGGCCGGCCATGAAGTCGTCGTTGCGGATGTCGTGGGTGGTGGCGAGCAGCCCGCCGACATCGACCTGGGCGTTCGGTCCGAACAGGATGCCGTTGGGGTTGACCAGCCAGACCTGCCCGTTGGCGGTCAGCCGCCCCAGGATTGCCGACGGGTCGGGGCCGGTGACACGGTTGAGGGTGATGGAGCCGGCGTCGGGCTGCTGGAAATTGGTGTGCTCGCCCTCACGGATGCCGAAGCGCTGCCAGTCGATCACCGCCTTGGAGGTCGACTGGATGATGTCGAGCCGGCCGGGGGCGGTCGCCTGGATGGTGGCGGCGCCGTCGGTGACCACGCCGCCTTCGGGATTGGCCAAGGCCGGGTGGGCCAGGGCCAGAGGGAGGGCCAGAGAGAGGGAGGTGATCGCGGCGACGATCGCGAAACGGGCCGCACCCGCCAGTGCCGTGCTGTGGCGCAACGTTGTCCGGTGCCGCGCCATGCCGCGTCGAACCGCCGTCCCGCCGAACGCCCCTGATACTCGCATCACCGATCCAATCCCCTCGCCGCCCCCGAAACCCGATGGGAAGGCAATACGCTGTCACAAACCAATGGATACGAAACATTTTAGCGACCCGACGGCCGCACGGAAATCCCGAAAGTGGTGACAGAATGTTTCGTGCCGGCAACAGAGGTTGCGCGTGTGCCGGCACCGGAAGCGTTACCGGTAACGGAAACGGAGTTGCAGGCGTTACCGGTAACGGCTTTTTGCGGTACAGGGACGGCCTATTTCCATGGCGCAGGTATCGCCTTTGCCCTTTCGAGCCGACCGCCGATCCGCTAATAAGAAGGCCATCAAGTAGACTGGCACGCGATGCAGGGGAAACAGATGGCCGATCCGACCGCCGTCGCCACGAGGAAGTCTGCGGGCAAATCATCAGGTAAATCAAGCGGCAGGCAAGCGACCCAGGATGCCGGAGGGTCGGTAAAGGCAGTCGCGCCGAAGCCGGCGCGCTGGGTGGTGTACAGTGCGCCGAAGGGCGGCACCGGCAAGACCACCAGCTGCAAGAACACCGCCGTCGCCGCGGCCAAGGACGGCATGCGGGTGGCGACGCTGGATTTCGATCCGCAGCGCACGCTGGGGCAATGGCACGAACTGCGCCGGCCGCATGACGTGGCGACCATTGACCATTACGAGGGCACGCTGGACGAGATCGACGCCGCGCTCGCCCAGATCGACCCTGCCCGCTACGACGTGGTGTTCATCGACACGCCGCCGTCGGTGGAACTGTATCCGGAGGCGACCAAGATCCTGCTGCGGCGCGCCGATCTGGTGCTGGTGCCGACCGGGGTCGGGCGCTTCGACAAGATGAGCGTCATCCCCTGGATGGAGTTCCTGCGCGATTATGGCCGCCCCGCCGCCTTCCTGCTGAACCGGGTCAAGCGCCGCTCGGTCAGCCTGCGCGAAGCCAAGCTGGAGCTGGGCCGCGTCGGCCGGCTGGTGCCGCACGAGGTGCCGGACATCGAGGACATGCACCGGGTCGACGACATCGGCTGTTCGATCGTCGATGTCGGCGCGGTGAACGGTGCCGACGAATGCCTGGGCGCCTGGTACTTCATCCGGCACGAGCTGGGGATCTGAAGATGGCCAACGTAAAGTCCTTCATGAAGAAGGTGGCGGAGCAGGGCAAGGCCGCTCCCCCGCCGGCGGCCAAGCCGGAGGTAGCGTCTACCCCTGTTCGCTCAGCGACGGCGGTGGCGCCGTCCAAGGCGGACCGCCGGGCGTCCGACATCAGCGACGCCATCGTGCCCTGCCACACCCGGCAGGAGTTCGCGCAGGAGATCCGCTATCACTGGAACCGCAGCCGCAAGGAATTCCTGTCGATCGGCCGGTACCTGAACCGGGCAAAGGAAATCCTGCCGCACGGCGACTTCGAGGCGATGATCGAGAGCGACATGCCGTTCTCGGTCGAGACCGCCTTCCGCTTCCGCGCGGTGGCGGAGGCGGTGGACACCGGCCGGCTGTCGCTGGAGGTGCTGCCGGGGGCGGAAAGCGTCGCCTATCAGATCGTCACCATGACGCCGGACGAGCTGGAGCGGGCGAAGGCGCTGGGGCTGATCCGTCCCGACGTGACCCGCCGCCAGCTGATCGACTTTAAGCGGTCGCTGCGCCCGCCGAAGGACGTGACGCCGAACGACCGGCGCCGGCAGCTGCTGGCCGAATATGCGAGGCTGCGCGCCCGCATGGCGGAGGTCCGCGACGAGCTGCGCCGCGACCATGGCATCGACCCGGAGCATGACCATGGCCGGTCCGGCCGCACCGGCGTCACCATCGACGTCGAGGCGGAGGACATCGGTCCCGCTACGGACGGCGAGACCTGATCCGCTTTAATGGTCGTGGGACGAGTGGGAGGCGATGCCGTCCCGGCTGCCGCTGCGGCCGGGAGTGGAGCCGCCGCTCAGCAGGTCGGTCAGCGCGCTGAAGTCGCGCTGGAAATTGCCGAAGAAATCGACGCTGCCGCCATTGCGGGACGCCCGCGCGGCGGAGGCCGTCATCTCGTGGGCCTCGCTGTGGCTGGATCGGCGGCTGGCGCTGCGCGCATGGTGCTTTGGAGCCTTCGGCTTGCGCAGCGGCGTGACCGCCGGCGGGGGAGGGGCGTCCGGTAAAGCGGCGGTTTCCGGCGCACTGGCGAAGGCGTCGTTGCACAGGCCGCGGTCGGCCGCCCGTTCCAGCCGATTGGGGTCGAGAATCCAGCAGTCGAAGGCGTCGGTCTGCGGCCGCTTCGGCGCCTGCACCGCGACAGCAACCGGAGCGCCCGGCGGTGCGGCCACCGGCTCCGGAGGAGCGGGGGAGGGCAGGGGGCTGGCGGTCTCCGGCGCGTACAGCAACGGTTCCGCAGCGGCCGGTCCTGCAACGGACAGGGCAAGCAGGGCGGCGAATGCCGCCGCCATCACCGTCCCGCTTCCGGTCGTCGTCCGGCCCTCGCCCGGCATCCTCCGTCCTTTCGATCGTCGCGCTCGCGTCTCTCAACAGATAAACGCATCAGCGCGCCTGTTCGTCCGCGCGAAATGGGGGCGGTGCCCGGGAGACGCGGTACTCCTTCCGGGCGGGCTCTTTCGGCGGTGGGGCAGGGCGCGAGTTGCGCCCCGGTGTGGGGCGTTGTCGCAGGGGCGGGTTGGCGCTCTTGTCAGGCGGGCGGGTTGGTGGGACAGTTCGGCCCCTGTTTCCCTTACGAGAATGGACGGCGGCGCCGGCGACATGGCCGATTTCAACTGGAACGACCTGCGCTTTTTCCTGGCGGTGGCCCGGGCCGGCACGCTGACCACGGCGGCCCAGCGCCTGCGGGCCGATCACACCACGGTCAGCCGCCGCATCACCGCGCTGGAGGACGCGCTGCGCGTCACCCTGTTCGAACGCCGTCCCAGCGGATTCACCCTGACGCCGCAGGGCGAGCGGCTGAAACAGACCGCCGAGGTGATGGAGAGCGCGGCGCTTCTGGCGCAGGGGATGGTGGCCGACGGCGACCTGTCGCTGGCCGGTGCGGTCAGGATCGGCGCGCCGGACGGCTTCGGCAGCTGTTTCCTGGCGCCGCGCATCGGGGCGCTCTGTGAGCGCCATCCGGAGCTGGAGGTGCAACTGGTCGCCATGCCGCGCGTCTTCAGCCTGTCCAAGCGCGAGGCCGACATCGCCATCAGCCTGTCGCGCCCGCAGGAGGGGCGGCTCTATGCGCGGAAACTGACCGATTACCGGCTGGGTCTGTACGGCACCGCCGCCTATCTGGACGCCCGGCCACCGATCCGCAGCCGCGCCGACCTGCGCGGCCATTCCTTTATCGGATATATCGACGACCTGATCTTCGCGCCCGAGCTGGACTATGTCGAGACCATCGGGGAGGTGGCGCCGCGCATCAAGAGCAGCAGCCTCGTCGCCCAGTTGAAGGCGACGCTGGCCGGGGCCGGCCTGTGCATGCTGCCCGCCTTTATCGCGGCCGGTGAGCCGGATCTGGTGCAGGTGCTGCCGGACGAGGTGACGATCACCCGGTCCTTCTGGCTGATCGTGCACGAGGATCTGCGGTCGCTGGCGCGGATCTCGATGACCGCCGACTACATCGCCGATCTGGTGCGGCGGGAGCAGGCGCTGTTCCTGCCCCCAACCGCTGCCTGATTCAGCCTTCGCCGCGCAGCATGCGGATGATGCCGGAGAAGTCGGTGCCGCCTTCGCCTTGCGCGTTCATCATGGCGTAGAGCTGCGCCGCCGCAGCGCCCAGCGGGGTGGGGGCGCCGGCGCTCTGCGCCGCTTCCTGGGCCAGCTTCAGGTCCTTCAGCATCAGCGCCGCCGCGAAACCGGGCTGGTAATCGCGGTTGGCCGGGCTGGCCGGCACCGGGCCGGGGACCGGGCAATAGCTGGTCAGCGACCAGCACTGGCCCGACGAGGTCGAGGACACGTCGAACAGCGCCTGATGCGACAGGCCGAGCTTTTCCGCCAGGACGAAGGCCTCGCAGACGCCGATCATCGAGATGCCGAGGATCATGTTGTTGCAGATCTTCGCCGCCTGACCGGCACCGGCGCCGCCGCAATGGACGATCTTCTTGCCCATGGCTTCCAGGATCGGGCGGGCGCGTTCGAAGGCTTCCGGTTCGCCGCCGGCCATGAAGGTCAGCGTGCCGGCCGACGCGCCGCCGACGCCGCCCGACACCGGCGCGTCGAGCGAGGCGGCACCCTTGGCGGCGGCCAGCGCATGGGCCTTGCGGGCGGAGTCGACGTCGATGGTGGAGCAATCGATCAGCAGCGTGCCCGGCTTCACCGCCGCGACGATGCCCGTGTCGCCGTCATAGACGCCCAGCACGTGGCGGCCGCCCGGCAGCATGGTGATGACCACCTCCGCCGCGGCGGCGATGGCCGCAGGGCTGTCGCCGATGGTGACGCCGGCCGCCTTGGCCGCGTCGATCGCCGCCGGTGACAGGTCGAAGCCCGACACCTGATGCCCCGCCTTCACGAGGTTCGCGGCCATCGGGCCGCCCATGTTGCCCAATCCGATGAAACCGATCATCGCCATCGTCGCGTCTCCCGTTGGTTTGGATTTTTTGGGTGCTTCCCCCTCTCCCTCCCGGGGAGAGGGTCGGGGTGAGGGGGAGGCACATGCTGGATTTGGTTAGGAATGGAAGGTGCGCGGTTCTTGAAGATCCTCGCCGCGCGCCCCCCTCACCCTAACCCTCTCCCCGGGGGGAGAGGGGACTAGGGGGCGTGTTGGTCAGGCCATCCGCCCGATCTCGCTGCGCGAGACGATCAGGCGCATGATCTCGTTGGTGCCTTCCAGGATCTGGTGGACCCGGAGGTCGCGGACGATCTTCTCCACGCCGTAATCGGCCAGATAGCCGTAGCCGCCGAACAGCTGCAGGGCGTTGTTCGCCACCTCGAAACCGGTGTCGGTGGCGAAGCGCTTCGCCATCGCGCAGAGGCGGGTGGCGTCCTTGCTCTTGGCGTCGAGCGCCGAGGCGGCGCGGTGGACGAAGGTGCGGGCGGCCTCAAGCTCGGTCGCCATGTCGGCGATGCGGAACTGCAGCGCCTGGAAGCGGTCGAGCGACTGGCCGAAGGCCTTGCGCTCGCTCATGTAGGTCAGCGCCTTGTCGAGCGCTGCCTGGGCGCCGCCGATGGAGCAGGCGGCGATGTTGATGCGGCCGCCGTCCAGACCCTTCATGGCGAACTTGAAGCCCATCCCTTCCTGCCCCAGCAGGGCAGAGGCGGGGACGCGGGCGTCCTCCATGATGACGGCGCGGGTCGGCTGGGCGTTCCAGCCCATCTTGTGCTCGTTGGCGCCGAAGGAAAGGCCGGAGGTGTCCTTGGGGACCAGGAAGGCGCTGATGCCGCCGGGGCCGTCCTCGCCGGTGCGGGCCATGACGAGGTAGAGGTCGGAGCTGCCGGCGCCGGAAATGAACTGCTTGGCGCCGTTCAGCACGTAGCTGTCGCCGTCGCGCACGGCCCTGGTGCGCAAGGCCGCGGCGTCGGAGCCGGCGTTGGCCTCGGTCAGGCAATAGCTGGCGAGCCATTCCATGGTGCAGAGCTTCGGCAGCCAATGGGCCTTCTGCTCGTCATTGCCGAAATTGTCGACCATCCCCGCCACCATGTTGTGGATGGAGATGTAGGAGGCGATGGTCGGGCAGCCCTGGCTCAGCGCCTCGAAGATCACCACGGCGTCGAAGCGGCTGAGCGCCGAACCGCCATGATCTTCCGACACATAGATGCCGCCCATGCCGAGCTCGCCGGCGGCGCGGAGCGTGTCGACGGGGAAATGCTTCTTCTGGTCCCACTCGACGGCGTTGGGCGCCAGCTCGTCGCGGGCGAAGGACAACGCCATGTCGCGGATGGCGACCTGGTCTTCGGTCAGTTCAAAGGACATGCGTCACCTCGTCGAAGTTCCCCTCTCCCGTCCCGGGAGAGGGTCGGGGTGAGGGGGATGCGTTGCGTGCCTTCGCGAGAATCCTCGCTGTGCGTCCCCCTCACCCTAACCCTCTCCCCGGGGGGGAGAGGGGATATTCTAGCCCATCAATCCATGGTCGGAATGACGAAGCTGGCGCCTTCCTTGACGCCCGAGGGCCAGCGGGAGGTGACGGTCTTGGTCTTGGTGTAGAAGCGCACCGCGTCGGGGCCGTGCTGGTTCAGGTCGCCGAAGCCCGAGCGCTTCCAGCCGCCGAAGGTGTAGTAGGCGAGCGGAACCGGGATCGGAACGTTGATGCCGACCATGCCGACATCGACGCGGCTGGCGAAGTCGCGGGCGGCGTCGCCGTCGCGGGTGAAGATCGCCACGCCGTTGCCGTACTCGTGGTCGTTCGGCAGCGACAGCGCCTCTTCATAGGAGTCGGCGCGGACGACGGAGAGGACCGGGCCGAAGATCTCCTCCTTGTAGATGCGCATGTCCGGCTTCACCTCGTCGAACAGGCAGCCGCCCATGTAATAGCCGTTCTCGTAGCCCTGCAGCGTGAACTCGCGGCCGTCGACCGCCAGCTTGGCGCCTTCCTTGACGCCGAGATCGACGTAGGACTTCACGCGCTCCAGATGCTCGCGCGTCACCAGCGGGCCGAAATCGGCGCTGCTGTCGGTGGAGGGGCCGACCTTCAGGCCTTCCACCCGCGGGATCAGACGCTCCATCAGGGCGTCGGCGGTCTTCTTGCCGACCGGCACGACGACGGAGATCGCCATGCAGCGCTCGCCGGCCGCACCGTAACCGGCGCCGATCAGCGCGTCGGTCGCCTGGTCGAGGTCGGCGTCCGGCATCACCAGCGCATGGTTCTTGGCGCCGCCGAAGCACTGGACGCGCTTACCGTTGGCGCAGCCGCGGTTGTAGATGTATTCGGCGATCGGGGTGGAGCCGACGAAGCCCACCGCCTTGATGTCGCGGTCGTCGAGGATGGCGTCCACCGCCACCTTGTCGCCGTGGACGACGTTGAGGATGCCCGCCGGCAGGCCGGCCTCCAGCATCAGCTCGGCCAGCTTGACCGGCACGCCGGGGGTGCGTTCCGACGGCTTCAGGATGAAGGCGTTGCCGCAGGCGATAGCCGGGGCGAACTTCCACATCGGGATCATGGCCGGGAAGTTGAACGGCGTGATGCCGGCGACGACGCCCAGCGGCTGGCGCATCGAATAGATGTCGATGCCGGGACCGGCGCCGTCAGTGAACTCGCCCTTCAGCAGGTGCGGGATGCCGCAGGCGAACTCCACCACCTCAAGCCCGCGCTGGATGTCGCCCTTGGCGTCGATGATGGTCTTGCCATGCTCCAGCGACAGCAGCAGCGCCAGTTCGTCATAGTCGCGCTGGACGAGGTCGAGGAAGCGCATCAGGACGCGGGCGCGGCGCTGCGGGTTGGTGGCGGCCCAGCCGCGCTGCGCCTGCTTGGCGTTCTCGACCGCGGCGCGCATCTCCTCCACGCTCGCCAGCGGCACGCGGGCGCGCACCTCGCCGGTCATCGGGGAGTAGACGTCGGCGAACCGCCCCGACGTTCCGGAAACCAGCTTGCCGCCGATCAGGTGCTGAAGTTCGGTGGTCATCCTATTGTCCTCCCTCGGGATTGTTTGTCACCATGTGGACCTGAGCGGCCCTTTGGCGCGACCCGAAACTTTGCGCATCGGTTGTGCAGGAATGCGGCAAGCGCCCTCCGATGGCCGCCCGCAACCCTCGAACGTGTGGGGAGACTTGGGCGCGCCCGACGCTTATAGTGCGCCCGCGCTCCAGCCCTGGGAAACCCTGGTTCAGGACAAAGGGTGCGGGGCGGGGGATAGCCGCAGAAACGGCGAAGCGGAATGAACATGACCAGCCACGAAGACGTCTTCGACACGCCAGAGACACGGCAGCCGACCATCCTGTCGGTCTACAACCAGAAGGGCGGCGTCGGCAAAACGACCACCTCGGTGAACCTCGCGCTGGCACTGGCGGCGCTGGGCAAGAGCGTCGTGCTGATCGATTTCGACCCGCAGAGCAGCGCCACCAGCAATTTCCTGCTGCGCGACAAGGCCAAGGTCGGCATCAACGACCTGCTGCGCAAGGAAACCTTCGTCGAGGACGCCATCACCCCGACCGCCTTCGACGGGCTGTCGATGATCGTCGGCGCGCGCAAGCTCTATTCGCTGGAACATGCGCTGGACAGCCGCGGCGGCTCGCAGCGGGGCTTGCGCAAGGCGCTGCACTTCTCGCGCAACCCGCCGGACTATGTCGTCATCGACTGCCCGCCGGCGCTGGGCCATCTGGCGGCCGGCGCGCTGGCGGCGTCGGACCGGCTGATCGTGCCGGTGTTTCCGGGGCGCTATGCGCTGGACGGGCTGCGCCGCACCCTGCAGGTGGTGGAGCATATCCAGAACGGGCTGAACCCCAGCCTGACGCTGGCCGGCATCCTGATGCTGTCGATCACCAACGACGAGGTCGGTCGCGAATCGCTGACCCAGCTGCGCAACGAGTTCCCGGAGCAGATGTTCCGCACCGCCTTCCCCTATGACGTGGATGTGGTGAAGGCGACCTACCGCCGCATGCCGGCGGCGATCTTCACGCCGGACGGGCGGACCACCAGCCGCTTCGCCGCGCTGGCCTGGGAGATCGTCCATGGCCGCGGCAGCACGCCCGACGACGCCCAGTTGAAGCCGGCGCTGGAGCGCATCCAGGCGTGGCACGAGGCGACCGACACCTCCTACAGCGCGCGGCGCGCGTCCTCCATCGACGAGGGCGACGAGCCGGGCGGCGGGGGCAATGGGGCGCGGCAGGCGGAGCGCGGCGGATCGCGGTCGGGCGGCGGGATGGGGGCTGTGCTTGTGGGGCTGGTGATCGGGCTGGTCGGCGGCTTCGCGCTGGGGGCGGCCGTGGGGCAGCCGATTTTGGGCAAGCTGCTTGGGCTGGGAGGGTAGGATTTCCCCTCTCCCGTCCCGGGAGAGGGAAGGGGCCCGCCGCGAAGCGGTGGGAAGGGTGAGGGTTGGGGCACGGAGCCATGCGGTTCGGGATTCTCGGACTCCCCCTCACCCTCCCCATGCTGCGCATGGGTCCCCTCCCTCTCCCGGGGCGGGAGAGGGCGCTTGGGCGCATCTACAATCAACAAGAGGGCCGTGTCATGCTTCCTGTCGATGCCGTACTGCGCAAGGTGGATGAGTCCTTCGAGGAGTCGGTCGGCCGGCTTTGCGAGCTGCTGCGCATTCCCTCGGTCAGCACCGATCCCGCCTATGCCGGCGAGGTCCGGCGCGCCGCCCGCTGGTGTTCCGACAGGCTGACGGCGATGGGATTCACCGTCACCATCCATGACACGCCCGGCCACCCGATCCTGGTCGCTCACCATCCAGGGCCGGGCCCAGGGCCGGAGGGGGCAGAGACGCCGCATGTGCTCTATTACGGCCATTACGACGTGCAGCCGGCCGACCCCATGGAGCTGTGGACCAGCCCGCCCTTCGACCCGGTGATCGTCGAGGCCGAGCGGGGGCGCCGCGTCGTCGCGCGCGGGGCCGCCGACGACAAGGGCCAGACCATGACCTTCATGGAAGCCTTCGAGGCCTGGCACGCCGTCCACGGCTCCATCCCGATCCGCGCCACCGTGCTGCTGGAGGGCGAGGAGGAAACCGGCAGCCCGTCGCTGCCGCGCTTCCTGAAGGAGCATGCGGCGGAGTTGCAGGCCGATTTCTGCCTGGTCACCGACACCAACGCCTGGGACGTCGACACCCCGGCGATCACCACCCGGCTGCGCGGGCTGCTCTATCTGGAAGCCACCGTCACGGGCCCGAGCCACGACCTGCATTCCGGCCTGTTCGGCGGCGCCGTGCCCAACCCGCTGAACGTGCTGAGCGGCATCCTGGGCCAGATCCACGATGCCGACGGGCGGGTGCGCTTCGACGGCTTCTATGACGGCGTGCGCGAACTGCCGGACGAGTTGCGGGCGCAGATCCGTGGCCTGCCGCTGGACGAGGCGCAGTTCCTGGGCGCGCTCGGCCTGACCCGCAGCCATGGCGAGGCGGGGCGGACGCTGCTGGAGCGCATCTGGACCCGGCCGACCTGCGACATCAACGGCATCTGGGGCGGCTATACCGGCGAAGGGTCGAAGACCGTCATCCCGGCCAAGGCGTCGTGCAAGCTGAGCTGCCGTCTGGTGCCCGGCCAGGATCCGGCCGCGGTCGAGGCGTCGGTCCGACGCTTCTTCGAGGAGCGGCTGCCGGCGGACTGCACGGTCAGCTTCCGCAGCTTCAGCTCCTCGCCCGGCATCGAGGTGCCGACCGACACGCCGTGGATGCAGGCGGTGCGCGGCGGGCTGAAGGAGGCGACGGGGCGCGACGGCGTGCTGATCGGCGGCGGCGGGTCGATCCCCATCGTCGGCTGGTTCCGCGAGCATCTGGGGCTGGACACCATCCTGGTCGGCTTCGGGCTGGATGACGACCGCATCCATTCGCCGAACGAGAAGTTCGAGCTGAAATGCCTGCGCAACGGTATCCGCAGCCATGCGGCGATAGTGGGCCGTTTGGCGGCCGGGCGGGTTGGCTGAGGCTTGGGCGGACCTAAATCTTCCCGATCTGCGGCAGGGGTGGGCTGACGCCTTATCTCCTGCCGCCACCGACACGATCGAGACGGGAATTCGCATGTCCGCCCTGTTCACGCCCTTCACGCTGAAGGACGTCACCCTGCGCAACCGCATCGCGGTTCCGCCGATGTGCCAGTACAGCGCCGTCGACGGCGTCATCAACGACTGGCATCTCGTCCATTATCCCGGCCTCGCCCGCGGCGGCGCCGGTCTGGTGATCGTCGAGGCGACGGCGGTGTCGCCGGAAGGCCGCATCACGCCGGGCTGCACCGGCCTGTGGAACGACACCCAGGCGGACGGGATGGCGCGCATCGCCGCGTCCATCGCCGCCGCCGGTGCCGTTCCCGGCATCCAGATCGGCCATGCCGGCCGCAAGGCCAGCGCCAACCGCCCGTGGGAGGGTGACGACCACATCGCCGACAACGATCCGCGCGGCTGGGACACCATCTCGCCGTCGGCCGTGCCCTTCGGCCATCATCTGCCGAAGGTGCCGAAGGCGATGACGCTGGATGACATCGCCCGCGTCCGCGCCGACTTCGTGGCCGCCGCCGTGCGCGCCCGCGATGCCGGCTTCAAATGGCTGGAGCTGCATTTCGCCCACGGCTATCTCGGCCAAAGCTTCTTCTCGGTCCACGCCAACAAACGCACCGACCAGTATGGCGGCGACCTTGCCGGGCGCAGCCGCTTCCTGCTGGAAACACTGGCGGCGGTGCGCGAGGTGTGGCCGGAAAACCTGCCGCTGACCGCGCGCTTCGGCGTGATCGAGTATGACGGGCGCGATGAGCAGACGCTGGCCGAGTCGATCGAACTCGCCCGCAACTTCCGCGCCGGCGGGCTGGACATGCTGAGCGTCAGCGTCGGCTTTTCCACCCCCGATGCCCGCGTTCCGTGGGGGCCGGCCTTCCTGGCGCCGGTCGCCGAGCGGGTGCGGCGCGAGGCGGAGCTGCCGGTAGCGGCGGCCTGGGGCATCGACGCGCCGAAGATCGCCAACCGGACCGTCGCCGACGGGCAGCTGGATCTGGTGATGGTCGGCCGCGCCCATCTGGCCAACCCGCATTATCCCTACCGCGCGGCCAAGGAACTGGGCGTCGAGCGTCCGTCCTGGGTGCTGCCGGCGCCCTACGCCCACTGGCTGGAGCGTTACCGCGCCACTGATGCCGCGGAGTGAGGGTGGTGCAGTAATGGAGACGGCCTGCGGAAGGACCGCAGGCCTCTCTCGGCCGTCGTTCCCGCGAAGGCGGGAATCCAGTCCACATAGGCACTTGGGTGCGAAGTTTCCTGGTTCCCCGCCTTCGCGGGGATGACGGCCGAAGTTCGTTCTCTAACAGCTGCCCGGCGTCAGCCCGCTTCCGCCGCGGAAGAGGCGCTCCACAGGTTGATGCCGGCGTCGGCGACGGCGTGGGTGTCGATCTCCGCCAGCTCCTCCGAGCTGAAGGACAGGTTGTTCAGCGCGTCCAGCGAGTTGTCGAGCTGCTCGACATTCCGCGCGCCGATCAGGGCGGAGGTGACGCGCGGGTCGCGCAGCACCCAGGCGATGGCCATCTGCGCCAGCGTCTGGCCGCGCCGCTGGGCGATGGCGTCGAGCGCGCGGATGCGCTCCAGGTTCTCCGGCGACAGGAAGTTGGCGCGCAACGTCCCGCCCTTGGCGGCGCGGGCGTCGGCAGGCTGGCCCCCGAGATACTTGTTGGTCAGCATGCCCTGGGCCATCGGCGAGAAGGCGATGCAGCCCATGCCGAGGTCCTCCAGCGTCTCCAGCAGCCCGCCTTCCACCCAGCGGTTCAGCATGGAGTAGGACGGCTGGTGGATCAGGCAGGGGGTGCCCAGCTCCTTCAGGATCCCGGCCGCCCGGCGCGTCATCTCCGGCGAGTAGGAGGAGATGCCGACATAGAGCGCCTTGCCCTGGCGGACGATGTGGTCGAGCGCGCCCATCGTCTCCTCCAGCGGGGTGCGGGGATCGACGCGGTGCGAATAGAAGATGTCGACATAGTCGAGACCCATCCGCTTCAGGCTCTGGTCCAGGCTGGAGACCAGATACTTGCGGGAGCCCCAGTTGCCGTAGGGGCCGGGCCACATCTCGTAACCGGCCTTGGTCGAGATCACCATCTGGTCGCGATAGGGGCGGAAATCGGTGGCGAGGATGCGGCCGAAATTCTCCTCCGCCGAACCGGGCGGCGGGCCGTAGTTGTTGGCGAGGTCGAAATGGGTGACGCCGCGGTCTAAGGCCCGGCGCAGCACGGCCCGCCCGGTGGCGAACACGTCGGTGCCGCCGAAATTCTGCCAAAGCCCCAGCGAAATGGCCGGCAGGTCCAGCCCGCTGCGGCCGGTGCGGCGATAGCTCATGCCTTCGTATCGCCGGTCGGCGGCAAGGTAGGGCGGCTGCATGGCGTTCTCCCGATGTAATCTTGAGTGATATATCAGCATAGGGCGGCAGTGGGGCCGGGCGCAATGGCGCGGCCGGTCATATCACTGCGGGAAGGGCGGCTGGCGGGGCGGGACCGCGCGACCGGCACAATGCCACCATGACAATCCGGCGCTCCGGCCTCAACTTGTCACGCAAACCATCCGCAAGACAGAACCATTTCCAGGAAGGCCGGCGCGCCCCCTCGTTTCACAAGGATTTTTAGAGTCTGTCGAGAGCGGCGCTTGTGTCTGTGGCCGAAAAGATACATCCGACATCGGAAATGTAATGGTGACAATGTTCCGTTTGACCCCGCCGATTACGTCTCCATAATCCTGATTGTCTCGATTGTTCGAGCGTTGTGCGCCAGATGATGGAGGATCCGATGCGCCACACCGACGTGACCCGCAGTTCCGGCCCGTACACGGCAGCCCCGGGCGCCGTCCCGGCCGCCGACCGCGTCACCCGTGTCGCCTCGCGTTCGCTCTGGCGGCTGCTCGACGTGTTGTTTTCCGCGATGGAACGGCGCAAACAACGTCATGCACTGGCGAGGCTCGACGACCATCAGCTGAAGGACATCGGCGTCAGCCGGTCCGAGGTGGAGCAAGAGGTGTCGAAGCCGTTCTGGCGGGGATGAGACGATGGCCAATGAATCCATACAGAGCCAATCCATTCAAATCGAATACGCAGTCGAACCGGACCTGAGCGCCGACGATTTCATCGACGTTCTGGAACGCTCCGGGCTGGCGGAACGCCGGCCCGTGGGCGACCGCCCGCGGGTGGAGGCGATGCTGCGCAACGCCGGCCTGATCATCACCGCGCGGGAGGATGGACGGCTGGTCGGCGTCGCCCGGTCGATCACCGACTTCGTCTATTGCTGCTATCTGTCCGACCTCGCCGTCGACCGCGCCCTGCAGGGGCGCGGCATCGGCAAGGAGCTGATGCGCCGCACCCGCGACGCGATGGGGCCGGGCACCATGTGCCTGCTGCTGTCCGCACCCAAGGCCATCAGCTTCTACGAGCAGGCCGGGCTGAAGCGGCACGAGCAGGCCTTCCTGTTCACCGATCTGGAATAAGACACCGGGGGGAGCACCGCCGCCATGCCCGACACGATCACCAGCACCGTGGCCGATACGACTGGCCTCGCCATCTCCTATGCCGACGTGGCCGGGGCGGCGGAGCGGATCGCCGGCGTCGCCCACCGCACGCCGGTGCTGACCAGCCGCACCGCCGACACGCTGACCGGTGGCGAGCTGCTGTTCAAGTGCGAGAATTTCCAGCGCACCGGCGCCTTCAAGATGCGCGGCGCCTACAACGCCATCGCCCGCTTCACGCCGGTGCAGCGCGCGGTCGGCGTCGTCGCCTATTCGTCCGGCAACCACGCCCAGGCCATCGCGCTGGCGGCGTCGATGCTGCGGGTGAAGGCGACCATCGTCATGCCGATCGACGCCCCGGCGGCCAAGCTTGCCGCCACCCGCGGCTATGGCGCCGAGGTGGTGCTGTACGACCGCTATGCCGAGCCGCCCGATGCCGCCGTCGCCCGCGTGGCAGAGGAGCGGGGCGGCATCTTCATCCCGCCCTTCGACCACCCGCATGTGATGGCCGGGCAGGGCACCGTCGCCAAGGAACTGATCGAGGAGGTCCTGGCGGGCGGTGGCGCACCGCTGGACCTGCTGGTGGTGCCGACCAGCGGCGGCGGGCTGCTGGCCGGCTGCGCGGTGGCGGCGAAGGCGCTGAACCCCGGCTGCCGCGTGGTCGGTATCGAGCCGGAGGCCGGCAACGACGCCCAGCAGAGCCTGCGCAGCGGCAGCATCGTCCGCATCGAGCCGCCGAAGACCATCGCCGATGGCGCCCAGAGCCGCAATGTCGGCCAGCTGACCTTCCCGGTGATGCAGCGGCTGGTCGACGACATCGACACCGTCACCGACGACCAGTTGGTCGACGCCATGCGCTTCTTCGCCAGCCGGATGAAGATGCTGGTCGAGCCGACCGGCTGTCTCGCCGCCGCCGCGGTGCTGTCCGGCAAGATCGACGTGCGCGGCAAGCGCGTCGGCATCGTCGTCACCGGCGGCAACGTCGACCTCGCCCGCTTCGCCTCGCTGGTGGCGGGCTAGACTCCCTCTCCCGCCCCGGGAGAGGGAAGGGGCCCATGCGGAGCATGGGAAGGGTGAGGGGCAATCCGAGGATCAGAATCCATGTTCGGATTGCCCCCCCCCCCCCCCCCCCT
>NZ_LGQY01000059.1:0-45074 GCF_003116065.1 Azospirillum sp. TSO5
TGGCGCCTTCCTCGTTCTGGTCGGCCAGCGTCAGCTTGCTGGCGCCTTCCGTCAGCACGTCGCTGAACTCCTTGGTGAAGTTCTCACGGGTCGTGATGATGTTCAGGTTGGTCGACAGCGACTGCGAGGCCGAACGGATCGTCGCCTTGGCATTGTCGAGACCGGCGACCGCCTTGTCGATGTCCTTGCGGTCCGTCCAGTCGTTCTGCGCTTCGTCGAGCTTCAGACCCTGACCGCTCGTGGTCAGGTTCACCGCGTTCACCGTGATCGAATTGGTGTTCGTCTCGTTGAGCTGGACGGTGATGTCGTTCGACGAGTTGGCGTCGGAGATCTGCTTGGTGACGATGTTGGCCGAACAGTTGCTCGAAGCAGCCTGCTTGATGGTCTTGGCGTCGACGTTCAGATGGACCGTGCCGCTGTCGAAGGCGAAGGCCTGGTCGCCGCTCGCGAGCTTGCCGTCGCCCTGATCGCTCATGCCGTCGCGGGTGACCTGGGCGCCGTTGGAGTTGGTGACCTGGATTTGCAGATCGACCTTCTTCTCGATGGTCGAGATGCCGTTGCCCTGGTTGTTCGCCGCTTCCATCAGGCGGCGATCGACCGTGAAGGACACAATGGTGCCCGACGCGAAGCTCTCCGAGATCTTCTTGGTCAGCGCGTTGGTCGTGCTGGAGGTCAGGGAGAAGTCGCGCACCACGCCGCTCGTGGTGTTGCCGGTCAGGGTGATGGTGCCGCTGCCGCCGATGGCGGCGGAGGCGACATCCTTGCCGGCCAGACGGCCGCTGCCCGAGATGGCGCTGCTGATCGAGTTCGTCAGGTTGGTCGCGACGTTCTTGGCGGCGTTCTGGCCGACGGCGACGTCGCCGCTGGTGGCGGTGTAGCTGAAGGTCTGGCCTTCCACCGTGATCGAGAAGATGTCGCCTTCTTCGATGGTGCCGCTGACGTTCACCGTGGAGATCTGGGCCTGCGTCGACGTCGCCGCCTGCGTCAGGTTGGTGGAGGTCGTCTGCGTGTTGTCGAAGTAGGAGGTCGTCCGGCTCTCGTTGCCGTCCGACACGATGATGTCACGGCTGCGGCCGTTGGCGCCGCGCACCTCGATCTGGACGTTGGAGAAGCTGCCCGAGGTGCTGGAAATGGTGCCCGACAGCTTCAGGCCGGTCAGGCCGTGCGCATTCTCGGCCGAATTGATGTCGTCGGACTTGCCTTCGATCGAGCCGTCGCCCTTGATGCGGATCGAATAGGTGTCCGGCGCCTGCACGTTGGTGACGCGGGCGTTGTCGACGCCGACGATGGTGTTGACGGCGGCACGGGACGAGCTGGTGCTGTCCATGCTGAGGCCGTTGCCGGCGATCAGGTTCTTACCGCCGTAACCGCTGTCGGCGGCCAGCTTGTCGATCTGTCCGCGCAGCGTGTTGAACTGCGAAGCCAGCGACTTGCGGGTGGCGATGGAGGCGGCATCGTTGCCCAGGGCCGCATAGGCGGCGGTGGTCAGGCCCTTGGCCTGGTCGACCATGGAGTCGATGGAGGTCAGGCCCTTGTCGGCGGCCTGGATGGTGCTGATCGACTGACCCATCGCGTCCTTCAGCGACGTCAGGTCGCCGGCGCGCTGGTTCAGACCCTTGGCCGAGAAGAAGGCGGTCGGGCCGTCGAGGGCGGTGTTGACCTTGTTGCCCGTCGACAGGATGTTCTGTTTCTTGTTGATCTGTTCCTGCGTGCTTTGCAGCTGCAGCAGGTTGGTCCGCATGGACGAAGAGAGGGTAACGTTGCCAGCCATGATAGCCACTCCTTTGGAGGATCAATGTCCGGACGCGCACCGATTTCGGAACGCTTGACCCGGAAGGGGACTAATTCCCCCGCCAAAGGGGTAGGCAAGAAGCGGGCCAGTTCAAATTTGCCGGGTTTCCTTGGTAATCCATGCCGGTGGGCAGGAATGTACCCGGCAAATTTTGCCTACCTGCCGGCAAATTCTGCCGGTTAGGGGGCAGGGCTTGCCGGGGCGGCAGATTCTGCCGGGCATTTCCTGCCGGACAGGACAACCGTTTCGCACACCGCCAGCGGTCCGACGGCAAGCGCCGCGCTGCCCCAGGACCAGCCGACGCCGAAGCCCGACAGCAACAGCCGGCGGCAGCCCGAGGCCAGCGGTTCCGCCAGCGAACCGGCCAACGCCAGCGGGATGGAGGCGGAGCTGGTGTTGCCGACCTCCCGCAGGGCGACGACGGTACGATCGGCGGAAACCCCCAGTTTCTGGCCGAGATGGCGGATCATTTGCGCGTTGGCTTGGTGCAGGACGAGGTGGTCGACCATGTCCGTGGTCCAGCCGGCGCACTCCAGCACGGCGCGGACGCTGCCCGGCACCTCGCGCAGGGTGAAGGCGAAGACCTGGGTTCCGTCCATGAACAGGCGCGGCGGCCGGTCGGGATGGCGCATCGCGCCGCCGTCCGCCGCCAGATAGGGCGCACCGGCGCCATCGCTTCCCAGGTCGAAGGCCATGGGCGAGGCCGTGTCGTCCAGTTCCAGGGCGATCGCGGCGGCGCCGTCGCCGAACAGCGGCGCCACGGCGCGATCCTCCGGATCGACCAGCCGCGAGGTGGTGTCGCCGACCAGCAGCAGCGCCCGCCGCCCGGCCGCCTTCAGCAGCCCCGCCGCCGCCCACAGCCCATAGACGAAGCCGGAACAGCCGTGGGTGATGTCGAGCACCGCCGCCCCCTTGCGCAGCCCGAGCCGCCGGTGCAGGAGGGAGGCGGTGCCCGGCAGCGTCTGGTCATGGGTCTGGGTTACCAGGACCAGCAGGTCGATGCTGCCCGGCTCCCAGCCCAGACCGTCGAGCAGCCGGCGGGCGGCGGCCTCCGCAAGGTCGCTGGTGCATTGCCCGGGGGCGACGATCCGCCGCTCCTCGATCCCTGTGGCGGCGGCGATCTTGCGGGCAGCGTCCTCGCCGAAACGGCGGGCGAGATCCCCGACCGTCTCGCGCCCTTCCGGCACGCAGCCGATGACGCCGCGCACGCCCACCCCGTCGATCCGGCTGGCGACCATCTCCGCCTCCCCCATTTTCCTACAGCGTCACTTACGGCCTCAGCAGGTGATGCCGCCGTCCACCGTAAGGGTCTGTCCCGTGATGAAGCCACCGCCGTCGCCGAGCAGGAAACGGACCAGCGGCACCACGTCCGCCGCGGTGCCGAGCCGCCCCAGCGGCGTGCGGCGGACGATCTGGTCGCGCTGCCCGTCTGACAAAGTGCCCGACATCTCGGTGTCGAGATAGCCCGGCGCCACCGAGTTGACGGTGATCGCCCGCCGTCCGACTTCCCGGGCCAACGCACGGGTCAGCCCGTCCAGCCCGGCCTTCGACGCCGAATAGGCGGCGAGCCCGACATAGCCGCGCTGGCCGATGATGGAGGAAATGTTGACGATCCGCCCACCGCGGGCACCTTCCCCCCGCGCCGTCAGCTTGGCCCGCAAAAAGGCGCGGGCGGCCTGGAGCGCGCCCGTCAGGTTGGTCTGGATCACCGCCTCGGCATCCACCTCCGGGAAGGTCGCCAGCACGCCTTCGCGGGCGATGCCCGCATTGTTGACCAGCCCCCACAGCGGCGCCTCGCCACCCCAGGCGATGGCGGCATCGAAGAAGGCGCGCACCTCGTCGCCGTCGCCGATGCGGCAGGGGTGCCAGAACAGGTCGGGACCGGCCAGCCGCTCCACCGCGTCGGAGGAGGAGCGGCTGCAGGTGGAGACCCGATAGCCGTCGGCCAGCAACGCCTCCACCAGCGCAAGGCCGAGGCCGCGGCTGCCGCCGGTGACGATGACGTGGCGCTTCGGCTCAATTGCGGTTGAAGCGGGGGCGGTTGAGGCGGGGGCTGACGCGGTCATTGGGATCCCTTTCGGCTCTTCTTGCCGGCGGCGCTCAGCGGGATATGGTCGGCGAAGGTCAGGGCGCGCGGCCGGGCGGCCGGCGGCAGGTCGGCGGTGGCGGCGCGCAGGGCAACGCGAAGGGCGGAGTCATCGGCGCCCGGGACCGGAACGATGGTGGCGGTCAGGAGATGGCCGGTGATCGGGCTCGGCACCGCGACGACCGCGGCATCAGCCACCCCGTCCACCGCCAGCAGGCGCCGTTCCACCGCCTCCGGCGAGACCTTCACCCCGCCGACATTGACCAACCCGTCGAGCCGCCCGGCGAACAGCACCCGGTCGCCCCGGCGTTCCACGAGGTCCCCGGTGGACAGCCAGCCGTCGGCATTGACCGCACCCGGTGCCGCGCGCGGGCTGCGCACCTCCAACACCCCGTCGGCGATGCGCAGAGCCAGCCCGTCGGGCGCCGCGTCCAGCCAGGCCGCCGGAAAGCCGGCCCGGCCATCGGCGACGGCGAACAGCGCCCCCGCCTCGGTCGAGGCGTAGATGTGGCGAAGCCGGGCATGGGGAAACCGCTCCGCCAGCCGGTCGAGAAGCGGCTGGTCGGCGGCTTCGCCCCCCAGCGTGACCGCGGCCAGCGGCAGGTCCGCATCGCCCAGCGCCATCAGGAAGGCGCGCCAGAAGCTGGGCGTGCCGCTGACATGGGTCACGGCATGGCGCCGCGCCGCCTGCGCCAGCGCGGCGATCGTTCCCGCACCAGAACTGGGCACGGCGACCAGCAGCGCTCCGGCCGCGGCGGCGGTCAGCATCACCTGCAGGCCGGCGAAGGCGCCCGGATCATAGGTCAGCAGCCAGCGCGCGCCCTCCTCCGTCACGCCGCGCAGCCGGCCGCGCAGCCGGGTGAAATCATGGTGCAGGCGCTTGGGCGTGCCGGTGGTGCCGGAGCTTTCCAGCGTGACGGAGAAGCCCTGTCCCGGCTGCCAGCCTGCGGACTCCGCACCCCCTCGGGCCAGCAGAACCCCCTGCCCGGCCGCCTCCGCAGCGGCCAGCGCCGCCAGCACACGCGAAGGCCGATCGGCCTGCACGACCCCGCCTGCCGGCATCGGCAATGCGGCGAGGTCAGCCCAGCCGAAGACCTCCTCCCCTTCGATCAGGCGGAAGGCGGGATGGATCCAGTCTGGGCGGCCGTCTGTCATGCAGGAACGGTGTAGAGCGCCGCCAGTTCGCCGACGGTGGTGAACTGACGGAAGCCTTCGCGGAAGGGGTCCTGGCCGGTGCGTTGTTCCAGCACCACCAGCAGCGTGGCGAGGTCGAGCGAGTCGATCGGCAGATCGCCGTCGAGGAAACGGCTGTCCGCCGTCAGGGGCGGCAGCACGTCCCCCTTGTCGGCGGCGATGCGGCCGAGTTCCTCGGCGATCAGGGCGAAGATGCTGTCGGTCATGGTCTGGTCGGCTCAGGGAGTGGGCGCCCGGCGTGGGCATCGTCGCAGCCGTCCAGGAAGGCCCGGATGGCGGCGGTCACCGGGCTGGCGGCCTCGATGTGCGGCAGGTGGCCGGCATTGTCGAAGACCCGGAACGGGGCGTCCGGCGGCAGCCGGTCGGCCGGCGGCAGCGGGATGATGCGGTCGTCGCGACCCCACAGAACCTGGACCGGCATCGGATAGGCGCTCCAGTCCACCGGCGGCCCGCCGCCATCGGCATGGGCGGCGAAGGACTCCTCGATGATCCGCTCCAGCCCGGCGCGGCGGACCGGGTCGGCGCCCTGGGCGTGCAGCACCTCGCCGAAGCGGGGGATCAGCGGCGACGGACCGGCGAACAGCCGTTCGGCACAGGCGCGTCCCTCCGCCACGTCTGCCGGCGCAATGGCCCGGCGCAGGAAGTCGAGGTCGAAGGGGGTGCCGAGCCCGGCGCTGGACAGCAGGGTCAGGCTCGCCACCCGATCGGGCACCAGCCCGGCCAGTTCGCGCGCGACATAGCCACCCATCGAATGGCCGACCAGATGCACCCGCGGCAGCTCCAGCCCGTCGAGGAACTCGACCAGCCAGGGGGCGAAATCGGCGACCCGGCCACTGCCGACATCCGGCGTCGATCCGCCATGGCCCGGCAGATCGACGGCGATGGCGCGCCGCCGGGCCGACAAGGCCGACAGATTGAACTGCCAGGTCAGGCGGTCGCCGGCGAAGCCATGCAGAAGCAGGACGGGCACGCCGCCGCTGCCGACCGACAGGTAGGCGGCGGGGCCGCCGGCGACGGTGGCGACACCGGCGCGCAGGCGGCTGCCTTCGGATACAGGCCGGGAAACGGGAACCGGCACCGGTCAGGCCGCGACCGGGGCACCCGCCAGGGCCAGCAGGTCGGCGACCGTCTTCGCCTTGGCCAGCTTCTCCCCTTCGACGACCACGCCGGTCTTCTCGTCCACCAGCGCGATGAAGCTGATCACCGCCAGCGAGTCCCAGGCCTCCAGCGATTCCAGGGACTCGTCGCCGGTCAGCGTGCCGGGATCCAGTTCGAGCATCTCGTCAAGAGCGAGAAGGAATTCATTGCGATCCATAAGCTTTTCTCCTTGGTCGAACCGGGACCGGATCAGTGCAGCGTCTTTTGCCGGACCGAACGGTTGATGTCCACCCAATCGGGGTGGTCGCGAAGAGTTTTGCAACAATCCTGCCAGCCGAAACCGGGGTTGGACGGCACCAACGCCTCCAGCAGGCGGCGCACCAGCTCATAGTCGGCGGGCTCGTCCACGCACCAGCGCTGGTCGGCAGGCTCCACCGGCGCGTCGGGCACCAGCGCCGTCCCCAGCCGGAAGCGGTCGGGGCGGCGGTAGATGTAGGGGGTGACATGCTCCCGCTCCGCCGGGTCCGCGGCATTGGCCGCCGCCTCGTCCAGCAGGCGGCGCGGGAAGATCTCGGCATCCAGCCCACGCGGGTAGCGGGTGCTGTCGATCGACAGGTAATCCAGCGGCTGGCCTTCCTGGAAGGCGGCGATCAGACGGCCGACCAGCGCCGGGTCGATCAGCGGGCAGTCGGCGGTGACGCGCACCACCAGATCGGCGCCGGCCAGCGCCGCAGCACCGGCGAAGCGGCCCAGCACATCCTGCTCGTCGCCTCGGAAGACGGCGACGCCCAGACCCTGCGCGCACCCCACCACCGGGTCGTCGGTGGCGTTCACCGTCGTCGCCAGAACCACCGCATCCAGGCCGGGCGTGCGGGACAGCCGTTCCAGATGGTGGGCCAGCAGCGGCCGGCCGGCGGCCGGCATCAGCACCTTGCCCGGCAGCCGGGTGGAGGTCATCCGGGCCTGAGAAATGGCGACGACGCGCGGTTTATCCATGCCGGTCCTCCTGCGTCGGCGGCGCCAGCATGTCCCAGGACAGCGGCTCCCCCCGGTTCAGGCGGCGGACGGCGCGGCGGCCGAGCACGTCCGGCAGATGCTTGGGCGGCATGCCGAAGCCGGGGCGGATGGAGCGGACGTTTGCGGCGGTCAGCGGTTCCCCCGCCTCCACGTCGGCGACGACATAGAGGGAGCGGCGGTAGTCGCGCCCGCCAACCTCGCTGGGCTTGACCGTATAGTCGACCCGGCCCATGGCGGCTGTCGCCGTACGGACGGCGTCGGCCATCGCCTTGAACTCCGCCGGCTCCAGGGAAAAGGCGCTGTCGACCCCGCCGTCGGCGCGCGACAGGGTGAAGTGCTTCTCGATGATGGTGGCGCCCATCGCCGCGGCGGCGACCGGCACGGCGATGCCCTGGCTGTGGTCGGACAGGCCGGCGGTGACGCCGGCGAAGGTCTGGGCCAGATGAGGGATGGTGCGGAGGTTGCAGTCCTCCGGCGGGGTGGGATAGCCGCTGACGCAATGCAGCAGGGCCAGCGGCACGTCGCCGGCCGCCGCCACCGCCTCTTCAATCTCGCCGAGCGTGGCAAGGCCGGTGGAGATGATGAGCGGCTTGCCGGAGCGGGCGGCGCGGCGGATCAGCGGCAGATCGATCAGCTCGAAGGACGCGATCTTGAAGGCCGGGGCGTCGAGTTCCTCCAGCAGTTCGATTGCGGTCTCGTCGAAGGGGGAGCTGAAGATGGTCAGGCCCAGCGCCCGTGCCCGCTCGAACAGCGGGACATGCCACTCCCAGGGCGTGTGCGCCTCGCGGTAGAGGTCGTGCAGGGTGCGCCCGCCCCACAGCCCGCCCTCCAGCCGGAAGCCGGGACCGTCATGGGCGATGGTGATGGTGTCGGCGGTGTAGGTCTGCAGCTTGACCGCATCGGCCCCCGCCTCCTTCGCCGCATCCACCAGCGCCAAGGCACGGCCGAGGTCACCATTGTGGTTCCCCGACATCTCCGCGATCAGGTAAGGCGGATGGCCGGGCCCGATCGCGCGGCCGGCGATGGACATGGCAGGACGGCCGAGGGGAGAAAGGCTGCGAGCGGCGTTCGACAAGGGAGGGCTTTCCAAGGAACCAAGAACCGGGGATCAGTCTTCCACGAAAATGTGAAGGAAGATTAATTCACCCCGGCTCGTTCGGCGCGCAGCA
This sequence comes from Azospirillum sp. TSO5, assembly GCF_003116065.1. NCBI lineage: Bacteria > Pseudomonadati > Pseudomonadota > Alphaproteobacteria > Rhodospirillales > Azospirillaceae > Azospirillum > Azospirillum sp. TSO5. The sequence goes on from NZ_LGQY01000059.1 coordinate 8,357, forward strand.
GGGCCCGCGCCTCCTCGCCATAGGCAATCAGCCGTTCGACGCATCGGTTGCGGTCGCCGATCTCGATGAAGCGCGCCTTCGCGGCGGCTACGGCAGCGGCGTGTGCGGCGGCATCGGTGGCAAGCGTCACGGCACGCTCCACAAAGGCGTCGCGGCCGGACACGCAAAATTCGGGACCGGAGACGACCGCACCGTCGCCCCAGCCGTACGTCACCACCGGCACCCCTTCGGCCAGGGCGAAGGCCGCGCCGCCGCCACCACCCTGGCGCGGCGGGTTGAGGAAGACGCGGCAGAGGCCATAGAGCGCGCGGATGTCGGGGACATGGCCCAGGCAGCGCATGCGCGGGCCATTGCGCAGCGGCGCGAGGCGCGCCGGCAGGTCCCGCACCTCGCCGGCAAACACCAGACCGGCATCGGGGCAGCGGTCCAGAATGTCGTCCAGCAACTGCAGAACCTCCCCCGTCACCTCCTGATCCAGGCGGGTGCCGACCACCGCGAACAGGGGCGTGCCGTCGGCAAAGCCGGTGTCCACGCGCACGCCGTCGGACGGCGGCAGGGTGTAGCCGAAGGTGAAGGGACGGAAACGGCGGGCGAAGGGGCCGCGATAGAGCGCCGGGATCGACTGGGTGTGGTCGCGCTCCTCGAATCCAAGGACGATGGGGGCCAAAGACAGGGTGATGCCGGAACTGGTGGGCAACGCCACCACCGGCCGGGCGCCGGAGTCGGCGAACAGGTCGGCGACGATGTTCGACCCGCCGAAGGACACGATCAGGTCGGGGTCGTAGCCGTCGATGGCCTCCACGATGACGCGCAGCTTGTCCTGGCTGAAGGCGGGCTGGGTGAAGGAGGCGACCTTGACCTGCCGGCCGAACATCCTCAGCGCGTACACGCCCTCCAGATCGGCGGCCACCTCCGCCACCATCGGCGGAATGAAGACGCTCTCGACCCGTGCCGGCAGGCCGTTGACGTTGATGATGGCGACATCCATCCCGAACTCGTCCTGCATGCGGGCGGCGAAGTCGAAGCAGTCGCGGGTCGGCTGATGGCCCTGGTTGGTGAACTGGTTGGTCACCACCGCGACACGGCGGATCGGCCCGTCGCGCAAGGTCGCCCGCGGCGGCGTCAGGCCCCAGCGCCGCGCGATCTGGCGGACCATCGCGGTGTAGTAGCGGAACTGGTCACAGGGCACGAAGCTCGCCAGCTTGTCGCCGCTGGCCGCGCCGAGGAACAGCTGCCGCGACATGCACCAGTGGGTGTAGTGCAGCGCCGCCGGGTCGGCGCTGTCGCCGCCGAGGATCAGGTAATGGAGAATGCGTTCATAGTGATAGAGATCGCCGGTCAGCAGGAACAGGACCGAGCGGAGCCGGACATTGTCGTTCGACGGCGCCTCGCGCTCCAGCCGCTCGGCCAGCGCCAGACGGCTGTCGAGGTCGAGATCGCGGCGGAGCTCCTCGCACAGCGCGGTGAACCGGTTGATCTTCTCGGCGTCGAACTGCCGGTCGGTCAGATAGACCATCATGGCGGCGGCAGCCGCGGTCACGCGGTCGGATGGGACCGTTTCCGGCATCTTCTGGACCTTTCGACTGACAGCCTTCCCGTGTGTAGCGCCGCCGCCACCGGCAGGGCAAGCGGGCACTGCCGCCGCCTTCCATTATGCTCGCAGCCTAAAGCTTCAGCCCGGCAACGCCGTCCAGGATCGCCCCCTCCGCCAGGGCGCGGCGTTCAAGCTTGGCGCCGAAAAGCTTGGCCCCGGTCAGGTCGGTCCTGGCGAGGTCGCAGCCGCGCAGGTTGGCGAAGGACAGGTCGGCGTTGGCGAGATTGACGGACCGCAGACTGCCGCCGCTGAGGTCGGCATAGCGCAGCTTGGCCCCCGACAGATCGGCGGGGCGGGAGCGATGCTCATCGAACACCAGGGGCCGCAGATTGACGTTGCGCAGGTCGGCGTTGTTCAGCTTCGCGTTCCGCAGGCTGATGCCGCGCAGGTCGCCGTCCGCCAGCTTCGCCCCGCGCATGTCGGCCCTGTCGAGCACGGCGGCCTGAAGCTGCACGCCCGACAGATCCAGGCCGTAGAGCGTCGCCCCGACGGCGCGCAGCATGGTCAGGCACAGGTGGGCCAGCGACGGAGCATGACGCAGGTCGAAGCCGGACAGGTCGAGCATCGCGCCCTGCGCCCCGCTCGATCCCACCCAGGTCATATGGTCGGCCAGCAGATCCTCCAGCGACCGCCCCAGTTCCGCCACCACGCGGCCGACCGGCTTGTCGGTCAGCGCCTCCTCCACGTCGGCGTCGGTGAGGTCGGTCATCACCATGACGGCGCCGGTCAGCACCGCACCGCGCAGGCAGGCGCCGCGCAGGTCGGCGCCGGACAGGTCCGCCCCCTCCATGTTGGAGCCGGTGAAGTTGGCGCCGCGCATGGTCGCCCGCACCAGCTTGCAGCCGCGCATCACCGCGTCGGAAAAATCGGTGTGGATCGCCATGATGCCCGACATCCGGGCATTGGTCAGGTTGGCGCCCGAGAGGTCGGCGCCGTCGGCCTCGGCCGGGGATGAGTCGATCTGCACCATATGCAGATGGCCGGACCGGTCCTTTTCGGCCAGGGAGCCGTCGCGCAGGTCCGCCTCGAACAGATTGGCGCCGACCAGGATCGCGCCGCGCAGGCAGGCGCCGCGCAGGTCGGCCTTGATCAGGCTGGCGCCGTCGAAATTGGCCTGCCGCAGATCGGCGACGAAGAAGGACGCGCAATCGAGCCGCGCGCCGGCCAGATTGGCACCGCGCAGGCTGGCGCCGACGAAATCGGCATGGGCCAGATCGCGGCCCGACAGGTCCAGCCCGGACAGATCGCAAAAGGACAGGTTGGCGCGCGCGCCGCCCACCCGGGCATTGCGGAACATCTCGTGTTTCCGCACCGCCAGATCGAGCTGCGCCTGATCGAGACGCCTGAGCGTGCGATTCTGCACCATGGCCCCATGAACTCCCTAGTCTGCGCCAGTTTGAGGCAACCCAGCTTCAGAAAGGGTTAATTCACGCCGCGGACTCGTTCTCAAGCGCCTGTTCGCCGCCGTCGGCCGTGCGGCTCCCCGGCCGTTCCGACAGGATGGCGGCGATGGCGTCGCGCAGTTCGTCCGGGGACACCGGCTTGTGCAGCAGCCGGCAGCCGGTGGCGACCGCCTCGCGGATGCGTTCGGGCGCGGTATCGCCGGTCAGGATCAGGCCGGGCACCGGCCGGTCCAGCCGCTCGCCCACCGCCGCCACGGTCTGCACCCCGGTCAGCCGGCCCGGCAGCCGGAAATCGCTGACGATGAGATCGGGCACGGGACCGTCCTGTGGCGGCGTCCCGCTTTCCGGTCCACCGAACAGCGCCAGCGCGCTTTCACCGTCGACCGCCGCGATCACCCGATAGTCCCAGCTTTCCAGCAGCAGCCGCACGGCGTCGCGCTGGATCGGATCGTCCTCCACGACCAGGATCAGCCGGTCGCCGCTCTGAACCGGATCGGGATCCTGCGCCGGCACCTGAGTCGCCGGCCGTTCGGTCCCGACCACCGGCACATTGACCGCGAAGACGGAACCGCGGCCCTGAAGCGACCGCACCTCCACCGTGTGTCCCAGCAGCGCCGCCTTGCGCCGCACCTTGGCCAGCCCGAGGCCGAGTCCCTGACGCCGGTCACGCTCCGGATTGCCGAGCTGGACGAAATCCTCGAAGATGTTGTCGAGCTGTTCGGCGGGAATGCCCGTCCCGGTGTCCCAGACCTCGATGCGCAGCCAGCGGCCATGCCGGCGGCAGCCGATGGTGACGCGGCCCTTGTCGGTGAAGCGGATCGCGTTGCGCAGCAGATCGCCCAGCATGCGCATCAGCAGCGTCCGGTCGGTGCGGATCACCATGCGGGTGGGCATCGCGCGCAGGGTCAGCCCCTTTTCCGTCGCCATGCCGCGGAATTCGGCCAGCAGCTCCTCGAACACCGCCGACACCGGGACGTCGGCCAGCTGAGGCCGCACGACGCCGGCGTCCAGCGTCGCCACCTCCAGCAGGGCGTGCAGAAGCTTTTCCCCGGCATCCAGCGCTTCGCCCATCTTTTCGGCGATGCTGCGGTCGCGCGTTTCGGCCAGCCGTTCCATCAGAATGTGATGGAACAGCCGCAAGGCCTGGAAGGGCTGGCGTAAATCATGGTTGGCCGCCGAGAGGAACCGGCCCTTGGCCTGATTGGCCCGCTCCTTTTCCTCCAGCGCCCGGCTCAGCTTGAGATTGAGGGTGCTGAGGGCGGCGGTGCGCTCCTCCACCCGCTCCTCCAACTGCGCATTGGCCAGTTCCAGCTGGGCGTTCGCCTGGGTCAGGGCCTGACGGGCCAGCGCCTCGCGCCGCAGGCTGGCGGCCCCCAGCATCGACAGTCCGGCAAGCGCCGCCACCCCGGCGACCACCACGACAAGGCCGCGCTCCATCCGGACATACCAGGGCTCCAGCACGGCGGTGCGCGGGACCGTCACCGCCGACAGGATCGGCAGGTCGGCCATCCGCTTCACACCGAGGATCGACGGCTTGCCGGTTCCCGTCCAGTTCGCATCGACCCGGATCGTTCCCGCATCCAGCCGTGGCAGCGGGCCCAGCGACGGAACGCCGATGCCGGCCAGACGGACGCCGTCGGGACGGTACAGGCCGACGGAGCGCGCCATCCCGTCACCGAAGGCGTTCAGCACCGGGTTCAAGGCCGACACCGGGACAGCCACCAGGACCGCACCGTCGAAAACGCCCGCTGCGGTGTGGATGCGGCGGGCGAAAAGAATGGCCGGCTGGCCGGCCATATGTCCGAAAGCCGGCAGGACCTGATGCTCCTCCCCCGGCGGTAAGGGGCGGACCAGCAGCGACAGGCCGTCGCTGGTTTCGGGCTCGGCGAAGGCGACGGCGGAGCCATACCGCAGCGAGCCGTCCGCACCCAACAGGGCGATGCGGCCGTTGCGTTCCACCGCCATGGCTTCCGGCAGGCTGCGTTCCGCCCATGACCTCAGGCCCCGGCCATCCATCCGGCCGGCGACCTGTTCCAGCAGGTCGATGCTGGCGTCCAGCACGCCTCGTGCGTGGCCGTCGAACAGGATGGCCGCCTGCCGCGCATCGTCTTCGGACCGTTCGAGCGTGTCCCGGTAATCAAGCGCGGTGACGGCAGCCCAGGATGCCGTTCCCAGCAATGCCAGCATGGCGCAAAGGGCCGCAACCAGCGTCCGCGGCGAGGCGGTGATCCGGCGGACGAAGGCAGAGGACGGCGTGGGTGATGGGGCCATCTGCGGCGATGACATCGGCCCGGTCAGGCAGGCATCGGACGGACCCGCGGTCCATGGGACCGAAGCTCCTTCCAAAGCGGCAGCGACAGGCGGGTGACGATCATCGGTGGGAAATCCTCGGCGATGGCGAAGGGGTTAGGCGGCGGTCGGCGGGCATGAGAAGCATGTTTGCCCAAACTGCGCAGGACAAGCTCACGCATTGGGCTGTTCCGAATGTTCGAACGACAAATCGGCCTGCGCATCCCCGTTTGGTTGGTGGACCGGAACTATAGCTTAGCCCCAATAGCCGGAGGAACTTTATCACACGAAGCAATGCAGTGCGACCGGTCTTGGCGACTATGACGATGATCATAACCACCCTGTCCATCCGGTGAATGCAGCTTCACCGATACCATAGATGCTCGCGCGCAATCATCGCGCCAGCCTCCACTTTTAATATTTCGTTTTGTTGCAGCTCTCCGCAATGACCAAAAACCCGGATCGAACAGCCGCGCGTGGACCGCGTCACTGTGCGCATCGAGAACCGAGCACAGGGCAAACCGAGCAAACGGCAAAAGGCCGCACGCGCAGGAGGCGCGGCGGCATGATGTCGATCAGGCAGGCGGTTAAGGCAGGTGGCTTAGGGAGGTGGTGCGACGGTCGGCGTTTCGCCGCGCACGATCAGGATCAGGCCGTCGTCCGCAGCTTCCAGTTCCTTGCCGGCGTCGCGGGGGATCGGAACCTTCTGGCGGCGACAGAAGAGCAGAAGCAGCGCCAGCGTCTTGCTGGGCGTGAACAGGACCTCCCGCGTTCTGGAGGCGCCGCTCTGCTGAATCTGGACCGACAGACCACCTTCCGAGGTGGGCGTCACCGTCGTGACGACGCCCAGCGGCAGGTCCGTCTGATTGGGGGCCTTCTGGTACCAGGCGAGGGCTTTTTTCAGGGCGGAATTGGTGAAGAACAGCTCACGGGTCTCTACGATCATTCCATACCCTGACGAAACACTCAGGCCCGGCCACCCTCCAGTCCCGGGTTGAGCCGGAACGTGATCGCGCGCCCCAGTTTGGATTCCCGCAGAAGGATCTGCTTGGTTTCCAGCAGCTTGATGGCCCGGTTCACATTGGGCCGCTGCATGCCCAGCGCGTCAGCCAGTTCGGACTGCAGCACCGGAACGGAGCGATCGAAATGGAGCCTCCGGCTCAGATAAGTGAACACACGAAGCGCCTCCAGAGTGATCTCGCGGTCGGTCGACACGGCTCTGGAGATGACGTCATGATGATGCAGCATCGTGGCCTCGGTACGCAAGGTTGTCAGGTTGCTGGGGCGATAATCGGAATGGTTCGGCGGGGCGCCCGGCAGGCCCGCTACGCCGTGTGAAGTCTGCGATCCCGTATTCGGTTCGGTCATCGTACCTTCCCAATCCGCTGCGGCCGGCAAGGCCGGTGATTTCAGGTGGGGTGACCGTAGCGCAGGATTATTGTCCGAGTATGTCGCCAAGATTTCGCGGCTGACATAATTGGTGTCTCCGGAGGCAATCATGAAACCGGATTGAAACCGCCGCGCACGGTCGGGCAGGCCCCGCCCGGCCCACGGCGCGATGATTTGTCGCGGGAACCGGTCCGGCTACAGGTCTGTTTCAACAGGGAAGCGCCGGATGAGCGGCCGGCTACCGGAGGGAGACCCGCCATGCACCGACTGATCCTGCTGCGCCATGGCCAGAGTGTGTGGAACGCGGAAGACCGCTTCACCGGGTGGACCGACGTCGGCCTGACCGACCGTGGAATCGCCGAGACGCACAAGGCGGCCGACCTGCTCAAGGCCGCCGGCATCGACGTGGACATCGCCTTCACCTCGGTGCTGAGCCGCGCGATCGAGACCCTGCACCTCGTCCTGCGCGACATGGACCGGCTGTGGCTGCCGGTGCACAAGCACTGGCGCCTGAACGAGCGGCATTACGGCGCGCTGCAGGGGCTGAACAAGGCGGAGACGGCGGAACGCCACGGGGCGGAGCAGGTGTTCCAGTGGCGGCGAAGCTGGGATGTCCCGCCGCCGCCGATCGAGCCGGACGACCCGCGGTCCGCCGTCACCGACCGCCGCTATGCCGGCCTCGCGAAGTCCAACCTGCCGCACGGCGAAAGCCTGAAGGACACCACCGCCCGCGTCGTCCCCTTCTGGCGCGACGAGATCGCCCCAGCGTTGGGGCTGGGTGCGCGGGTGCTGGTGTCGGCCCATGGCAACAGCCTGCGCGGGCTGGTCAAGCATCTCGACGATGTCGCCGACCACGACATCCCGCTGTTCGAGATCCCCACAAGCCGGCCGCTGGTCTATGAACTGGGCGCCGACCTGACGCCGCTTCGCCGCTACTTCCTGGGCGAAGACGGCACGGTCGAGGAGATCAACTGGCCAAAGCGCGAGTGGGCGAATCCCGGCAGCAGCGCGGCGGCGTGAGTTTCGCTCTCCCGAAGCGGGGGAGGACGCCTTACGGAGTGGCGCTTTTCCGCTTCGGGCCACGGCCGGTGCGGGGGCCGGTGCGGGGACCACCCCGGCCGGTGTCGCGACCGCCATCGCGACCGCCCTCCTTCGCCACCGGATGGTGGAAGTGGTGCGGGTGGCCGCCCGGCTTCTCGCCGTTGCCACGCTCCGGCCCGCGTCGAGGACCGCCGCGTCGGTCCTCGACGCGGCTGCTGTAACAATTGTCGCAGACACGGAACCGGTGGTTGGCCTTCAGCCGCGCACCGCAGACCGGGCAGGCGCGGGCGAGCGAGCGCTCGGCGAGCGTCCGCTCGATGAAAGCGTTCAGGTGCGCCCGGCGCTCCTGGCACAAATCCATCTCGGGGTAGGCGTCGGGGAAGCGGTAGGCCAGCCAAGCGTAGGCGGTCAGCTCCTTCACCGCGCGCTCGGCCTTTTCCAGTTCCACGTCGGTGCCGACGCTGTGGCGGAAACGTTCGGCGGCATCGGGAGCGGCGTTGGGGATGCCCCGGCCCTGGTTGACCGCCCAACCGCCGAGAAGGCGCAGGTTGTTCTGGTCGCGGGTGTCGATCGGGCAGCGGGCCAGCATGTCGCGCTGTGCCAGCGGCAGCTTGGCGCGGTCCACCGCCGCCGCCGCCTGGATGCGCTGCTCCAGGTCGGTCATGCGGAAGGTCTGGTTGGCGCGCAGCAGCTCCTGCCCGGCGGTGCGCAGCACCTTGGCGAGGCTGTCGGTGTCCAGCTCCCGCGCAATGGCCTCGACATGGCTGAGGTTGGGTGAAATCCACGAGCGCGGGTCTTCCGGCGGCACCGGCGGCGAGGTCAGCGCCCGGCGCACCGGGTTGATGTTCTCACCGTCCAGCACGGCGACGCGGCCTTCCTCATGCATGCCGAAGCGGCCGGCCCGGCCGCCGATCTGCCGAATTTCCGACGCGGTCAGCTCGCGCTCCTCCCGCCCGTCATATTTGCGGGTGGTGGACAGAACGACGCGGGCGACCGGCAGGTTCAGCCCCATGCCGATGGCGTCAGTCGCCACCAGCACGTCGGCGGTGCCCTCGCGGAAACGGCGCGCCTCGGCCCGACGGACCTCCGGCGACAGGGCGCCGTAGATCACCGCGACATTGTGGTTGCGGCCCAGCAGGTCGTGGCGCAGAGCCATCACGTCCTTGCGCGAGAAGGCGATCAGGGCGTCGCCCGGCTTCACCTCCTCCAGCTTCACCCGCTCCTCCTGGACGCGCAGCGGCGACTTGCGGGTGAATTCGACGACCTCCAGCTCCTCGCCCATCGCGTCGGCCAGACGCTTGACGTAGGGGATGGCGTCGGCGGAGCCGGTCATCAGGATTTCCGGCGCGGCGACACCGGCGACCGCCTGGGTCCAGGCCCAGCCGCGGTCGGGGTCGCCGATCATCTGAATCTCGTCGATGACGCAGGCGCCCCACACCTTGGAGGTGTTCACCATCTCGATGGTGGAGGAGGTGAAGGCGGCACCGGGCCGCACGTCGCGCTCCTCGCCGGTGACGAGGCTGCAGGGCCGGCCGCGCGTCTCCAGCGCCTCCTGCCCTTCCAGCGCCAGCAGGCGCAAGGGGGCGAGGTAGCAGCCGCTCTCGGCCTCCGCCAGCCGGTCCATGGCGGCGTGGGTCTTGCCCGAATTGGTCGGGCCGACGTAAAGCCGCAGCTTGCGGATCATCGCGCGGGCGGTGGCGAAGCTGTCCAGATAGACGCCCATGCCGGACGCATCCTCCAGCCGCTCCCGCCGGACCTTCAGGCCGGCGCGGGCGGCGGCGGTGGAGAAGGCCTCCTCCATCGCGTCAAGCAGGGTCTGCAGGCGCGGAATCCGCCCGCCGAAGCCGACGACGCGGCCCAGCTCGTCGGCGAAGCCCTTCGGCCGCCAGGACTCGCCGAAGCCGGCCGCCCGTTGCGCCATCGAGGCGAACCAGCCGTCGACGCGGTCCTTCGCCTTGGCGATGGCGGGGGAGGACAGGCAGGCGCCCTTCACCCGCTTGCCCAGCGCCTTGGCCTGCGGCCGGCCAAAGCCCTCGTCGATGGTCAGCAGGCCCCACAGGTCGGCCTCGATGTCCGGCAGCGGGCCGAGCGCCACCTTGAAGCGCAGCTTCAGCTTGCGGTCGGTGCCGGGAATCTGGACGACGTGGTTGACCGCGACCGACCAGCGCGCCGGGGTGCTGTCGGCATCCACCTCGATCCCATCGCCGCGCACCACGGCAGCCACCGCGCGCAGGGCGTCGCGGCGGTCGAATTCGTCGGCGGTGCCGGGGGTGCGGCCCGAACGGGCGTTGTCGGAGGTGTCGTCGGTCATGGATCGTCTTTTCTTGGAATTGCCCCGGTCATGCAAGCGCTTCGGCCGGGCGGTTCGGCCGGGAGGCCGATCCGGCAGGGCGGATGGCTCTGCCCCCAGACAACAGCCATAGAGCGCCAGGGTCTCTCTTTATGGCCGGGGTCCCTCTTTATGGGTCTGACCGGTCGATTCGGCAAGCCGAATCCCCCGAAGGGAGCAAGCCCGGGCTAATTCGAATCCGTCGCCGTTTCGCCGATCTCGCCCGTGCGAAAAGGGGGGAGGACCGGCCACATAGAGCCACGCAGGTTTGGTGGCCGGCCCCAACGGGTTAGCCGCCGCCGCCCGGCGGACAGGCCCGACATCAGGCCAGGCCGGATCGGCCGCAAGAACGGTCGCGTAACGGTCAATGCTTTGTTCCGATTAATTTTTCTTGGGAGATGCGCATGCCGAATCCTCGTGAGGTCCTGGAACTGATCGAGCGCATGCGGTGCATTTCGAACGACGGCGAGCGCCGTGCCCTGATCGACCATCTGGGCGCGGTCGACCGTCCGACGGTGCTGTCCTTCCTGAACGCGCATGGCCTGAACGTCTGCATGGGGTCGGACGCGGCGCTGGCCGCCTTCGCTTCGTCGGACGTCCTGCTGCGCGACGGGATCGGGTTGCAGGCGGTTCTGCCGGTGCTGGGCATGCCGTCCGGCCTGAACATGAACGGCACCGACTTCATCCCGCTGCTGCTGAAATCGCTCCCCCCCCGCAGCGTCGCCATTTACGGCACCGCCACCCCGTGGCTGGACCGTGCCCGCGTCGTCCTGGAAGCGGCCACCCCGCACCGCTACGCCGACCTGCAGCACGGCTTCCATCCGACGGAGCATTACATCGCCCAGGCGCGGGCCACCCGCCCCGACGTCATCCTGCTCGCCATGGGCATGCCCAAGCAGGAGGAGGTCGCGACGGAGCTGAAGCGCGCGCTGGACCATCCGGTGCTGATCGTCAACGGCGGCGCCATCGTCGATTTCCTGGCCGGCCGCTTCAAGCGCGCCCCGGAAGCGGTCCAGCGCTCCGGCCTGGAATGGGCCTTCCGTCTGGCGCAGGAGCCCCGCCGGCTCTTCCGCCGCTATTGCATCGGTGCCTTCGGCTTCGCCTGGAGCACCATCCGCCTTCGCCGTGCCGCATCCCTCCGCACCCGCGGACCGGGCGCCGCAGCGCCCGCTTCCACCCGGATCTCCCCCCGGATCTCCCAGTCGACGATCCGCCGGTCGCCTATCCAGAAGGAGCTTTGAGACGTGGAAAATCTTCCCCAGATCAATAACGGAGGTCCGGGCGGCCCGCCGGCTCCGGCATGGCCCACCCAGGCCGGCCACCACATGCCGCGCGATTTCGACGGTCCGGCTCCGGCGATGGGGCCCGACTTCCGCTTCATCCTGCGGGTGCTTGCGGCCCACAAGACGCTGATCGCCGCCATCGTGCTGGCGCTGACCGCGCTGTCGGCCTTCGGCGTCTCGCTGATGAAGGACAAATACACGTCCGAAGCGCTTCTGCTGGTCGACAACCGGCAGGTCCGCGTCGTCCGTGCGGAAGATCAGGCGCTGAACGCGATCACGCCGGAAGACAGCGCGATCCTCAGCGAGATCGAAATCCTGAAGTCGACGGCGGTGCTGACCCAGTCGATCGCCGATCTGGGGCTGGCCACCAACCCCGAATTCAACCCGCCGGTCCAGTCCGACGACAGCAAGCCCTTCGTCGAGCGCGCCACCGCCTGGACGCGCGAACAGGCCCATGCCGTCTTCGGTCCCGAGCTGCCGGGCTTCGTCGATGCGGTCCTGGCCCATGGCGACGACATGACCAAGGACACCCACCTGCGCGAGACCCGCGCCGCCGACAGCATCGACGGCGTTCTGGACCGCGTCCGCCGCAATCTGGAAGTCGGCATCGTCGGCCGGTCGCGCGTGATCCAGGTCCGCTACACCTCGCGCGATCCGGAAATCGCCCAGAAGGTGGTCGACACCGTCGTCCACCGCTACATGGAAACCCGCCAGCAGATGGACCGCGACCTGTCCACCAGCGCCATCGCCTGGCTGGAAGACCGCATCGGCACCCTGCGCAAGGAAGTGGCCGAGGCCGACACCAAGGTCGACGCCGTCCGCTTCAAGGCCGGTCTGGTCAAGAACGGAACCAACGGCCTGATGGCCACCACCGAGCTTGAGCAGGCCCGCCTGCGTCTGGCCGAAGCCGCGGCCAACCGCGCCCGTGCCGTCGCCCAGGCCCAGACGCTGGAGCGCAGCTCCGGCAATGGCGGCAGCCTTGCCTCGCCGGTCGTCGCCCAGCTGCGCGCCACGGTCGCCTCGATCTCCACCGAACTGGCCCAGCTGTCGCGCCAGTATGGTCCGAAGCACCCGCGCATCCAGGAACTGCAGGCCCGCCTGAACGAAGCGAACTCCTCGCTGCAGCAGGAGGTCCGCCACGAGATCTCCGGCGTCCGCGAGGCGGCCAACGTCGCCGTCGAGCAGGAAAACGCCCTGAAGTCGATGATCGCCAAGCTGGAATCCGGCTATCAGACCATGGCCGAGGAAGCGGTGCCGCTGCGCACGCTGGAGGCCGAGGCCCAGGCCAAGCGCCAGCTGCTGGACAGCCTGCTCGGCCGTCTGGAAGAGGTGCAGGCCCAGCAGGACAACCGCGCCTTCCCGACCGCCGTCAAGCTGGTCTCGGCGCCGCAGGTCCCGCATGAGCCGTCGGGTCCCTTCCGCATCCTGCTCCTGCTGGCCGGCTTCTTCGCCTCGCTCGCCGTCGCCGTCTTCATCGTCTTCGGCATCGAGCTGTTCCAGCGCCGCATCCGCACCCCGGACGCCGTCCGCCGCATCCTGGGCGTGGGCACGGTCCACATCGTCCCGCACCACTCCACCCGCGGCACCCGCGGCCGCCTGGACCAGATCTTCCAGAACCATCCCTTCTCGCTGTTCGCGGAATCGATGCGCGCCCTGTTCCGCAACCATCTGGCGGATATGGGTCCGGTCGGCTCCATCGCCGTCACCTCGGCCCGCCCGCAGGACGGCAAGACCTCGATGAGCCTCGCCGTCGCCCAGGTCGCGGCCCAGGCCGGCCGCCGCGTGGTGGTGGTCGACACCGACTTCCGCCGGTCGCGCATCGACGGCCTGTTCAACCTGTCGGCCAACAAGGGCCTGTCGGACTGGATTTCCGGCACCGCCACCCTGGACGAGATCGTGCATAACAGCGAAGACGCGCCCTATGCGATGATCCCGGCCGGCCGCCTGATGTCGGAGACGCTGGACCGCTTCAACGTCGACGGCCTGATCCACCTGATGGCCGGCCTGTCGCCGCACTTCGATCTGGTGGTGTTCGACACCGCCCCGGCGCTGGCCGTGTCGGATGCCCGCATCGTCTGCGGCGCCGCGTCGAAGGTGATGTTCGTCAGCCGCTGGGGCCACACCACGGCCAGCGACCTGCAGGCGGTCGCCGACCTGGGTCCGATCGACCACTCCAAGTTCGTCGCGGTCATGACCGACGTGAACCTGAAGAAGGCGGCCTCACGCGGTTACCAGGGTCCCTACAACAGCTATGTTGCGACCCGGAAATACTATGGCGACACCACCCTGCGGACCGCTCCGTAAAGCAGGCAGGGTGACCTGAAGCTCCTTCGACCAGAGGCCCTTCCCTCACCGACGCTGCGGCGCCCGGAGGGAGGGGTCTCTCCATGCCCGGAACCTGCTGCCGGCCCCACCATCCGGAAGAGAGAGCCCCTCCGCATGACCGAGAGTCCGAAGCCCGGTTTTCCCAAATCGCGCACCCAGTGGCGCCCTGAATGGCGTCCAAGCCGGCGCGATCTGATGTGGACCGCCGCCGCCGCCGCGGTGCTGGCGAGCTGCCGCGGCGCCAGCGGCCCGGCCCCGGCGGAGGCCGCCGCAAGCCACGCGGAGGCGGCGGAGCCGGCGGTGACTCTGCGCGAGGCCTGCCGGGCGCTGGGCATCCGCCACGGTGCCGCCCGCGACCATTTCGTCGATCCGGAAGATCCGATGCTCGACAAGCTGATGGCCCGCGAATGCGACGTCGTCACCCCGGAGAACGGCGGCAAATGGGGAGTCTTCCAGCACACGGAGGGGAATTTCGACTGGCGCCGCTTCGATGCGGCGGTGGAGCTGGCACACAGCATCGGCGCGACGCCGAACTGGCACACCATCATCTGGCAGCATATGGGCATGCCGCCCTACATGAAGCTGCCGGCGGCCCGGCAGGCGGAGCTGGGCATCTCCGAGAACGCCTATTTCTCGCCCGAGGGGACGCTGAGCGAAGAGAATGTCTGGCCGCGCTTCACCGGCGTGGTCGAGACGGTGCGGCAGCGTTACGGCGACATCTTCTACCGCATCGACGTCGCCAACGAGGTCTTCTTCTGGGAAACGGCGGAAAGCCACCCGCGCCAGCAGGACCGCTACGGCTTCCGCCGCGGCATGTGGTGGGTGGCGGCCGGCGGCGCGGAGAAGGGGCCGGAATGGCTCGATCCCTTCTTCCACCACGTGCACAAGGCTTTCCCCAAGGCGAAGCTGGTGCTGAACGAGTTCGGCATCGAGATCGACGAGGGGTGGCAGCAACGCAAGCGCGCCTATCTGCTCGACTGGCTGACCGGGGCGGTGAAGCGCGGCGTGCCGATCCACGGCATCGGGCTGCAGAGCCACCTGATCGGCGGCAAGCCCTATGACAGCGCCGGCATGCGCAAGTTCCTGCGCGCGGTCGACAAGCTGGGCCTCGCCGTCCATCTGACCGAGATGGATGTCGACGAGACGCGCCTGCCCCGATCCTGGTCGCGGGCGGAGAAGGATCGGGCGATGGCCCAACTGGCCCGCAACTATCTGGCCGACATGCTGGACAATGCGCGGGTGGAGGAGCTGTGCTGGTGGCACCTGCGCTCCGACCTGAATTTCATCGCGCGGGAGCATCCCGACCTGCACCCCCACCCCTCCCCCTATGACGAGAACTCCCGGCCGCTGCCGCTCTACACGGCGGTGGTGGACACGCTGCGGGAGAAGGCGCGCACCGGCAGGGTGCGGTCAGGCTGAGGTCCGGCGGACGCGATGCGCAGGCGGGGTAAGCCTGTGTCGATCACCTTCCCCTCCGACAGGTTCGCACCTTTTCTCCTTCGCGTGCGGGCGTCCGTCCCCATGCCCGATTAGAGTCCCTCATTGCGTCCGGCACCCCCCTGATGGAGAGGTCGATCGTGCAGAATACAGCCGACACGTTGCCGATGGATCGCCTGCCCGCCGACCGGAGGACCGACGACGCCCTCGTCGAGCGCTACCGGCGGAAGTTCCACCTCTCGCCGTCCTGTCCGCTCACCATCGAGATGGTCCAGCGCCACTGGACCCTGGAACGGCGGCTTGCCCGCGAGCTGATCGAGACCAAACCGGAAGAGCGCTGGGATGCCTTCGAGAAGGCCTATACCACGCTCTACACCAGCTGCCCCTGGCTGAACGAGGCGGAGGACGATGCCCACACCCGCAACGACGATCTGGACTTCCGCCATTTCCTGACCTTGCTGGGCGGGCCGCAGGATGTCTACGAGGTGGGATCGGGCAAGGCGCGGCTGCTGCGCTATCTCGCCCGCCACGGCTACCGCTGCGTCGCCACCGAAGTGACGCGCGAGCGCGGCGCCAGCTGGATCGAACAGGACTCCAACGTCACCTGGAAGAACAGCGACGGCGTGCATCTGGCCCAGTTCGAGCCGGCCGGCCGCTATGACAGCGTGGTCTCCACCCATGTGGTGGAGCACATGCACCCCGACGACGTCGTCACCCACATGACGAACGTCCACACCATCCTGAAGCCGGGCGGCAAATATATCCTGAGCATGCCGCACAAGTTCGCCGGTCCCGCCGACCTGTCGGAGGTGTTCGGGCTACACGAGCCGGTCTGCATGCATCTGCGCGAATATGGCTGGGGCGAGACCGCGGCGATGCTGCGGGAGGCCGGCTTCGCCCGCGTGGAGGCGGTCTATGTCGTGCCGATGGCGGTGCGTCGCCGCCTGAACCTGCATTTCGCCAGTCGCGCCTATTTCGGCTACATGCGGGCGGTTGAGGCATTTTTGGGACAGCTGCCATTAACCCTAAATCGCAAGCTCGGAAGGATAGGTCAGCTCTATATGTTCCGTCCCGAGGTGTTCCTGGTCGCGCACAAACCGCGCTGACGCCGCAAGCGGCCACGGAAATCCGTTTCCGTTCAATACGTTGACTCCACAGATAACCCCTTTGTTGCTGCGATGCATCGACAAAGGGGTTTTTTGTGTCTCATTCTTTTCACAAGTGGTAGTGGCATTAGAGCCGCATTTCGCTAAAATTTGAAATAGCTCGTTAACCTTTTCCGGCCAGTCTGGGCTCCAGCGAAAACACGGAAAAGAGGATGCTTCCAATGGCAACGAGCCCCGTCGATACGACCTTCGTAGTCAATGCCTCGGGTGTGTCTGCCGGAGGAGTCTGGCCGCACTTCAAGTTCCTCGTCGATGGCGTCGCCGTCGGCCAGGCGACGGTCAATTCCACCAGCGCCGGGCGGTACAGCTTCACCACGAAGGTGGCTCCCGACGCCGCGCACAAGGTCCAGGTCGTGTACGACAACGACTGGATGTCGACCGACAAGTCCGGCATGTACCGCGACCTGATGGTCAAGTCGATCGAAGTCAACGGCAAGACCATCGCTTCCACCAGCTCGACGGTCTCCTACGCCGCTGACGGCCAGGGCACCCTGTCCGGCCGCGAAATGCTGTCCTGGAGCGGCTCGCTCGATTTCAACATGTCCAAGGACATGTTCGCCAGCGCCGCCGGGACCCCGACCACGCCGACCACCCCCACGACGCCGACCACTCCGACCACCGGCGGCACGCCGATCGTCGTGAATGCGTATGGCGCGGCGGCCGGCGGCGTGAACGCCCACTTCAAGGTCCTGGTCGACGGCAAGCAGATCGGTGAAGGCACGGCCGGCACCGCCGCCAAGGACTTCACCTTCAACGCGAACGTCGCCGCCGACGTCGCCCACAAGGTCCAGATCCAGTACGACAATGACGGCGTGGTCGGCGGCGTCGACCGCAACCTGTACGTCAACAAGATCACCATCGGCGGCCATGCCGTGAACCCGACCGACAGCATCGTGTCGATCGACAAGGGTGCGCTGGACGGCAAGGACCTCGTCGCCGGCCAGAAGGCGCTGTGGTGGAACGGCACCATGGAGGTGAAGGCCGACAAGTCCTGGTTCGGCGGCAGCACCTCCACCCCGACCACGCCCACCAACCCGTCGCAGCCGAGCCTGTCGGTCAGCGACGCGACGGTGACGGAGCCGACCGGCAGCCAGTCGTCCAGCGGCATCCAGGGCTTCCTGCACACCCAGGGCAACCAGATCGTCGACGAGGCCGGCAACACCGTCCGCCTGACCGGCGTCAACTGGTTCGGCGGCGAAGGCTACAACTACGTGCCCGCCGGCCTGTGGGTGGACAGCTATCAGCACCACCTGGAAAGCATGAAGTCGGTCGGCTTCAACACCATCCGCCTGACCATGTCGGACTCCATGTTCGACAGTAGCGCGGTGACCAACGGCATCGACTATTCGAAGAACCCGGATCTGGTCGGTCTGACCCGCCTGCAGGTCTATGACAAGGTCATCGACTATGCCGGCAAGCTCGGCATGAAGGTGATCCTCGACCACCACCGCAACGACGGCGGCGCCGGCACCAACGAACATGGGCTGTGGTACACCAGCGCCCACCCGGAATCGACGGTGATCGCCAACTGGAAGATGCTGGCCCAGCATTACGCCGGCAACGAGACCGTCATCGGCGCCGACCTGCACAACGAGCCGAGCGTGACGGCCACCTGGGGCGGCAACGCCTCCACCGACTGGGCCTCGGCCGCCGAGCGCATCGGCAACTCGATCCAGAGCGTGAACAAGGATTGGCTGCTGTTCGTCGAAGGCACGGAGTGGAGCAGCACGCTCGCCGGTGCGCAGTCCCGCCCGATCCACTTCGACACCCCCAACAAGCTCGTCTACTCGCCGCACGCCTACGGCCAGAGCGTCGGGCAGTTCAGCTGGCTGAACGATCCGAACTACCCGAACAACCTGCCGGCCCAGTACGACAAGATGTGGGGCTATCTGTACAAGAACGACACCGCGCCGATCATGCTGGGCGAATGGGGCGGCCAGTTCAACAGCACGGCCGAGCAGACCTGGGCCAAGACCATGGCCAAGTACCTGAACGGCGACTGGAACCTGGACGGCAAGAGCGACATCGCGGCCGGCGACAAGGGCATGAGCTGGACCTTCTGGGCCTGGACTCCGGAGTCCGGTGACGTCGGCGGCATCCTGATGGACGACTACAAGACCATCAACCAGAGCAAGATCAACATCATCAAGACCGCCATGGAAGGCGCCGTCTTCGATACCCCGACCACCACCGCCAACACCGCCAACGCCACCTTCACGGTCAAGCTGTCGGCCGCGTCCAGCAGCCCGGTCACGGTGGACTACTCCACGGTGGACGGCACGGCCAAGGCCGGCTCCGACTACACCGCCACCAGCGGCAAGCTGACCTTCGCCGCCGGCGAAACCGCCAAGACCGTGACGGTCAAGGTGCTGAGCGACAGCGTGACGGAAGGCAACGAGACCTTCAGCCTGAAGATCTCCAACCCGAGCGCCGCGACGCTGGCCGACGCCACCGGCACCGGCACGATCGTCGACGCCGCCGCCAAGGCCGCCGCCGCTTCGCTCAGCTCGGCCGACCTGCTGGCCCACGCGGTGACGGCTGCCAACGACACGACGGTCGACCACCTGCCGACGGCCACCGTCGCCAGCATCGACAGCTCGGTCACCGACCTGTCGCACACCGCCATCGACACCGCCTATCACGGGATGGAGTGGCACGACCCGATGGCCCACGCGGCCTGAGGATCGGCTTCACCGCAACCGGTGTAACGACGACGGAAAGGGGCCGGCAGGATGCTGCCGGCCCCTTTCCGTATTGTGTCCGGCGATCAGCCCGGAACGGGCGAGGCCTGTGCGGCGGTCGTATGGGTGGAGAGTGTGCCGACCGGGGCCGGATGCGGGATGTCTGGAATGCTGACCTCCGCCACCGCCTTTCCCGGATTGCCGGCGACGACGGTGCGCCGGGGCATCGGCTTGGTGACGACGGAGGACGCGGCGACGATGCACTCGTCGCCGACGCTGACGCCGATGATCACCGCATGCGGCCCGACCCAGACGCCGTCGCCCAGCTCCGGGTAATGGGTCACCCGGCCGGTGGGGAGCAGATCGTCCTTCTGGCCCAGGGTGACGCCGTGGAACAGGGTGACGTTGGCGCCGATGCGGGCGTTGGCGTTCACCACCAGCCCCCAGCCGTGCAGGATGCGCAGGCCGGGTCCGACCTGGGTCTCCCACGGCAGATCCATGGCCGCCGAATGCTGCGTCCAGCGATGCAGCAGCCGGCAGGCGGCCAGCAGCGGCTTGCGCAACGGCCCTCCCATCCGATCGGCCGCCTGGCAGCTGCGCAGGGTGAAGGTCACCCGGAACATGCGGTTTCCCGCCAGCAGCTTCAGCACCGCCCCAAGGCCGGAACCGCCGCCGTAGCGGATGGCGTCCGCCGCGACCGTCTGCCGATATGTGTAGCGCGGAACATCCTGCATCGCGGTGGGATCCTCCCGGTTTAATCGTTGTCAGGCTGATCGTCAGGCCGCTTGGGGCCGGCGAAAAAATCGGCCGAGCATGCGGAACAGCATGGCGCGGTCGGTCTTGCCGAAGCTCGGCCCGAACAGGGTGACGATGGCGAACAGCATGGTCAGCCCGACCTTGGCCGCGGTGAAGGTTGGGTTCACCTCGAACCCGAACAGGGCGAGGCCGGCCAGATAGGCGATGGCGGCCGGCGCCAGGATGCCCGTCACCCGCAGAACGCTGAGCGGCGGCTCCTTCGGGCTGAGGCGGCGGCACAGCGTCTCGGTGACGCAGAGCATCACCAGCTCGCGCCCCAGCACGCCGATGGCACCGCCCATCAGGCCGAGCGGCCCCAGCGTCACCCCCATGATCGCCGTGCCGACCGCGAGCCCGCCCAGCGAGATCGCCGGCAGAACGCCGACCTTCTTGGTCTTCACCAGCCCGACCTCGGCATGCATGCGCACGCCGTGCAGCACATAGGCCAGCACCAGCAGCGGCATGCAGGGCAGCACGGTGTCGTATTCGCTGGACGCGATCAGCCACAGCACCTCCGGCGAGGTCAGCGCCATGCCCAGCGCCGCCGCCGACAGCAGGACGACGAACAGGTAGAAGACGAATTCCGACTGCTCGCGCCCGGCGGTGTTGTCCCCGACGTCGTGCTGGGCCTCGATCCGGCTGACCGACCAGATCTGCAGGAAGGAGGCGGTCAGGAACATGTAGAGCATGGTGGCGAGCCGCAGCCCGAAGGACAGCACGCCCACCGCGGCCACGCCCATCAACAGGTTGACCAGATAGCGCATGGCGAACTGGTTGCCCATGTCCAGCATGGTCTGCGGCATGAAGGGCAGGCCCAGCACCGACACCCGCTTCAGGATCCCGAAGGAGAAGCCGACGCCGTTCGCGCCCAGGATCGCCACCGTCAGCGCGATGCCCAGCCCGACGAAGGTGATGGCGTTGGCCAGGAAGATGCCGGTCACGCCCAGGTCCATCACCAGCAGGAAGGTGAGGTTGAGGCCGATCAGCCCCACCGCCTTGCCGACCGAGATCAGCAGGCAGGTGCCCGACCGCTTGTGGACCCGGTAATAGGCGAGCGCCAGCTCGAAGACGGCGCTGAACGCGATGCCGGCAAAGGCGAAGGCGATGATCGGCGCCTGATCGCTGCCGCCGAACAGCAGGTGGCTGGCGCCCCATCCCGCCGGCAGCGCCACCGCCAGCAGGAGCAGCGAGGCGGCCCAAAGCCCGATCATGGTGGTACTGACCACCTTGCTTCGGCCCCGGGTGTCGGCATGTTCGAAATAGACGACGGTGAAGGCGTTGATCATCCCGATCATCAGCATGACCGCGACGATGTCGCCGACGACGCTGATCAGGGCATAGACGCCGAACTCCGCCGGCGACAGGACCTT
The DNA here is from genome assembly GCF_003116065.1 of Azospirillum sp. TSO5. Taxonomy (NCBI): domain Bacteria; kingdom Pseudomonadati; phylum Pseudomonadota; class Alphaproteobacteria; order Rhodospirillales; family Azospirillaceae; genus Azospirillum; species Azospirillum sp. TSO5. Next base: position 29,459 of record NZ_LGQY01000059.1, read on the forward strand.
CGTATAGAGCGGCAGCAGAAGCAGTCCCGCGGCGCGGTTGACCACGTTCGCCACCATGAACATCCAGCCATGTTTGATGATCGTACCAGCTTCGAGAGCCATCCGGTTTCCTTCGCCCCCTATAGTCCGCTTCTTTTCCCGGTCCCGCCTGAGAGGGGAGCGCTGCGTCCGCCAAGTCGCATGGGGTGGGTTGCACGGGCGCAGATAAGGAAAAAGAACGCGCCAAATCTTGGCGGCGGCTGGGAAAGCGTCAATTCGGCCTTGAAGCGACCGCAGCACTCTTCGGTGCTAGTCACCACGGCTTCGGCCAGAGAACCAGGACGTTCCGATTAGGCTTTCCGGCGAGCCCGCACGCTGCCTCCTACGCCCCGCAACAGGCAAGGGCTCCTTCGCGCCACGCCCCCGCTCGGAATTGCCCGGCGCTTCCCTTCGGTAAATCCGGGTGGCGGACCCACTCCGCAAGTTCGGCGATCATCCCCCTTCGCGCCCCACCGTTCCGGCCGGTCGGGGAAGAGTTTACCAGCCTCTACCCAAAAATTGCGGAGATCGAACGTGCCGCCGGGGGTGCGACACCACCTTGCCGCTAACCCGAAACGCTATCCCCGCCGGAGACGGCATCCGAAAGTATCCCCTTAAATATTCGGACACCCGCACCCTTTGAAACCCCAGTGGTATCGCGGACGCGAAATCAACGCCCGTATGCACTGTTGCTGGCCAAGCCTCCTCATCCTAATTCGTCCTCAACGAACTGCGGATCGGCCGATCGAAATCATGAAAGAGCGATCTTTACATAAATGCGCAGCTGGGATTGAGGCGGCGCAGCAAAGTAAAGACCGGCCGAATCCCAAGAGACGCTGATGACGAGCGACCATCCGCACGAATGGCCGTGCGGTGGCTGGCATTCCCTTCAACCACGGGACCTGCGATGAGCAAACTGGACCCAGATGTGGTCATCGATCTGACCTCGGCGAAAAAGGCGACGATCCCGACGATCGCCCCCGGGCTGCTGCTTGCACTGTCCGACGGGCTGGTCCTCGCCCTGGTGGGGTGGACGCTCAACCATTTCCTCGGCGCCGACGCGCTGACCGAGCCGCTGGAGGCCGCGGCGTGGCAGCGGTCGCTGGTGACCGGCCTGATGCTGGTGCCCTTGGTCAAGTCGGTGTTCGGCATCTACACGCTGGGCCGCTTCGACTACATGGAACGGACGCGGCGGACCTTTCAGGCGGCTTTCCTGTGCTGCGCCGTGCTGGCCGTGCCCTTCATCGTGATGGAGGGGTTCCGCTCCTTCTTCGTGGAGGCGCTGTCGATCGCGCTGCTCGGCTTCGCGGTCACCTATGTCGCCGACCTGCTGCTGATCCAGGGGCTGCTGTCCAGCGCGCTGGACTGGCGCACGCCGGTGGTGATCGTCGGCGCCGGCCCGCAGGGTGCCGCCATCGCCGAGAAGCTGCAGCGCCTGCCCTGGCTCGGCATGCGTCCGGTCGGCTTCGTCGACGACGACGACAGCCTGTGGCAGACCCGCGTCGCCGGCCTGCCGGTGATGGGTCCGGTGGAACTGCTGGCCAAGTCGCCCGCCGTCGCCGGCCAGGCCAGCGCCGCCATCGTCGCCGACATGGGCCGCCACGGCAGCGACCTGACCGGCCTCGTGCGCACCCTGCCCTTCCGCCAGGTCTATTGCGTGCTTGGCGAGGGCAATGTCAGCGCGGTCGACGCGACCTATCACAACCTGCACGGCTCGCTGGCCCTGCGCGTCAGCGTCCGTCCGCCGACCGGCTACCTGCGCATCCGCCGCGCCATGGACATCGTGCTGTCGTCCATCCTGCTGGTGCTGGTGGCGCCGCTGATGCTGGGCCTCGCCGTCGCCATCAGGCTGGACAGCCCCGGCCCGGTGATGTTCCGGCAGAAGCGCTGGGCCGGCGGCAAGCAGACCTTCGACCTGCTGAAGTTCCGCTCCATGCATGTCGACGCGGAGGAGCAGCTGCAGCAGCTGCTGGAGAACGACCCGGTCGCCCGCGAAGAGTACATGACCTACCACAAGCTGACGGTCGACCCGCGCATCACCCCGCTCGGCCGCTTCCTGCGCAAGACCTCGCTCGACGAGCTGCCGCAGCTGTGGAACATCCTGATGGGCGACATGAGCCTGATCGGCCCGCGCGCCTACATGCCGAAGGAATTGCCGGAGGTGGGTGACTCCGCCGCGGTGATCGGCACCGTCCGTCCGGGCCTGACCGGCTACTGGCAGGTGTCGGGACGCCACCGCACCACCTTCCAGGAACGCGTGGCGATGGACGTCTTCTATGTCCGCAACTGTGGCCTGCTGTTCGACTTCTTCATCCTGTGCAAGACCGCGGTGATGGTCCTGAAGGGCGACGGGTCGTAACCCGCCCCGCCCCCGAACCGAATGCCAGCCGGACCCCCGCGCACCCGCGCGGGGGTCTTCTTATTGGAGCCCTTCGGCTCCATTCCCTTTTTCGGCCGGCAAAGGAAGGGGGGCGGGCGAAAGCGGCTACCCCTTTCGGGTCCGGCCTCCTTCGGTCTAATGCCACCGCCCGCCTACGAGAAGGGGGGTGCCAACCGCATCTTCAGGTCTGCACAGCCGAACGCGGTACGGCAGCAAGGGAAAGCCGATGAAAGTCCTGGATTTTCTGGAAAAGAGCATCGCCGTCATCGGCATCATCGCTTTCGGAGGCTCCGTGCTTCCGCTGATGCTGACCGGCGGCGACCCTCTGGCCGGCGATCTTGAGTCCGCCGGCGTCACCGTCCTCTATGGCGGCCTCTATCTGCTGGTGCTCGCCGCCATCGCGCTACGGCCTAGCATCGCCTTCCAGATTCCTTTCGCCAGCCCGGCGCTGACGGCGATGATGGCCTTCGCCTTCTTGACCGCGCTGTGGTCGCTGTTTCCGGACGTGACGCTGCGCCGGTCGATCGCCTTCATGTTCACGACGGTGTTCGGCATCTGGCTCGCCCTGCGCTTCCGCTTCCCGGAGATCATGCGGCTGCTGGTGGTCGGGCTGTCGTTCCTGATGTTCGTGTCCTTCTACATGATCTTCGCGATGCCCTCGATCGGGCTGGACAGCACCCAGCATGTCGGCGCCTGGAAGGGCGTGTTCTTCCAGAAGAACGTGACCGGCCGCATGATGGTCTGGCTGATGCTGGCGCTGGTCTGGCTGGACTGGCAGAAGGAACAGAGCCGCTGGGTCACGCGGCCGCTGATCCTGCTTGCGATGCTGCTGATCGTGATGAGCCGCTCCGGCACCGGTCTGGTCACCTCGGTCCTGGTGACGGTCGCCCTGCTGTCCACCACCATGCTGCGCGGCAGCATCCGCAACTTCGCCCCGACCATGGCGCTGCTGACGGCCCTCCTGGTCATCATGGTCACTGCCGGCGCCACCTTCTGGTACGACGTGCTCTATGCCCTGGGCCGCGACCCGACCCTGACCGGCCGCACCGTGCTGTGGCAGCACATCGTCCAGTCGGTCACCGAACGGCCGCTGCTGGGCTACGGCTATGCCGCCTACTGGTTCGGCTTCAACGGGCCGGGCGCCAGCTTCACCCGCGACTGGGGCATCACCTCGGCCCACAGCGGCTGGCTGGAGCTGACGCTTGACCTCGGCCTCGTCGGCGTGGCGCTGGTGCTGGTGGTGCTGAGCCGCATGCTGTTCCAGGGCTTCTTCGCCGCCCGCTACGGCAACAGCCGGCCGGAAGCCGCCTGGGCCTTCGCCGTCGGCTGCGCCCTGCTGGCTGTGTCGGTGTCCGAGAGCGTGTTCGCCGAGCGCCATTCCATGAACTGGGTGATCGCCACCATCGCCGTCGTCCGCCTGATCCAGCAAAGCCGCTGGCAGCGCCTGCTGAACGACCGGGCGGAGGAACAGCATCGCCTGCGGCGGCATGCGCCTGCCGGCGTCGCCCCCGCCTATGCCGGCCAGAGCCGGGCGCTCTAGCCACGGACCTGACCATCGATTTCGGGCCCCTGGCCCCTTTCCCAGCGACCCTTCCCATTTTGCTTCGACCGAAGGCAGACCCATGAGCCCGAAGAAAGAACCGGCGAACAGTTACCACCCGGCGAGCAATGAAAAGGTTACCGTCGTGATCCCCACCCGCAATCGCCCGGACATGGTGATGCGGGCGGTGCTCAGCGCTCTCGACCAGACCTATCGGGACCTGGACGTCGTCGTGGTGATCGACGGGCCGGATCCGGCCACCGCCTCCCATCTGGCGACGCTGGCCGACCCGCGGCTGACCGTGATGGAACTCGAGACGAACCACGGCGCCGCGGAGGCGCGCAACATCGGGGTGCGCAGCGCGCGGGGCGACTGGATCGCCTTCCTCGACGACGACGACCATTGGATGCCGGAGAAGGTGGCGCTGCAGATGGGCGCCCGCCCGGCCGGCATCCGCCTTCCCATCGTCAGCTGCCGCTGCCAGGTGGTGACCGCCCGCGGCACCTTCGCCTGGCCGCGGCGTCTCGCCACCCCGGCCGACGCCATCGGCGATTACCTGTTCGTCCGCCGCGGCCTGTTCAAGGGCGAGACCTTCGCCCCCACCACGACGCTGCTGGCGCCGAAGGCGCTTCTGCTGCGCAACCCCATTCCCGAATCCCGGTTCGACGACTGGGAATGGCTGATCACCTGCGGCCGGATCGACGGCGTGGCCCTGGTCCACATCCCCGAGGTGATGGCCGTCCATTACACCGAGAACAACCGCGTCACACTTTCGACCTGCCACAACATCAATCACGCCCTGGAATGGGCGGAGTCGATGCGCGACCACCTGTCGCCGCGCGCCTATGCCAGCCTGCTGCTGCAGGCGACCGGCGGTGAGCAGGCGGCCCGCACCGCCGGCACGCGCTGGCGCATCCTGAATTCCGCGCTGCGCGACGGGCAGCCGACGCCGATGGCGCTCGCCACCTTCACCATGCATTCGCTGATGCCGGTCGGTCTTCGCCGCCGCCTGCGGCAAGCCTTGTTCTCCGCGTCCGACGCCGCCTGAGCACGAAAAAGGACCCAGACGCTTATGGACAGCACAAACGACAGCCGTATCCCCGCAAGCCCGCCGGATGCATCCCACCGGATCGCGATCGTGTTCGCGACGCCGGGTGCACTCGACGGCGGCGGCGGCATCGGCCGCATGACGGGTTACGTGGTCGACCAGTTCGACAAGTCGGGCACGACCCGATCCATCATCCTCGATACACGCGGCACCGGTAGCGTTCTGCTGTCACCCTTATATCTCGGCATGACCCTGACGCGCATGGCCTGGATCCTGGCGCGTCGCAAAGCCTCCGTCGTGCACATCAACGTGTCCGAGCGGGCGAGCTTCCTGCGCAAGGCGGCGGTCCAGGCGGTGGCGGGGCTGATGTCCTGCCCGACGGTGGTCCACCTGCACGGCGCGTCCTTCGTCGAATTCTTCGAGGGCGGCATCTTCGCCCGTGCCATCAGCCGCTGGCTGTTCAACCGCTGCGGCCGGGTGGTGGTGCTGGGCGACAATTGGCGCGATTTCCTGGTCCAGTCGGTCCGCACCGACCCCCACAAGATCCGGGTGCTCTACAACGCCGTGCCCGATGTCGGCGCCGACCTCGGCCCGCCAGCGCCGCCGGAGCCGGGCGCCGTCCTGTCCCTGCTGGTGCTCGCGAACCTGTCGGAGCGCAAGGGCATCGGCACGCTGCTGCGCGCCGGCGCGCTGCTGAAGGAGCGCGGACAGCCCTTCCGGATCACCATCGGCGGCGGCGGCGATGTCGACGGCTATCGCGCGATGGCGGCCGAACTGGGGATCGCGGAGAACTGCAGCTTCCTGGGCTGGATCGGCCGGGAGGAGGCGCATGCGCACATCCGTTCGCACGACATGCTGCTGCTGCCCTCCACCCATGAAGGGTTGCCGATGGTGATCCTGGAGGCGCTGTCGGCGCAGTTGCCGGTCATCACCACGCCGGTCGGCTCAATCCCGGAGGTGCTGACCGACGGCGAGACCGCCCGGATCATCCCGGTGAACGATCCGCAGGCGCTGGCCGATGCCGTCGTCCAGGTCGGTCACGACCCGGCTCTCTACCGCCGCCTTGCTGAGAATGGCCGGCGCCTGTTCCTGAAGCAGTTCGTCATCGACGCCTACGCCAAGTCCCTGCTGGCGATCTACCAGGAGTTGGACCGCAGCGGCGTCGAGTTGTCGGGGGAGCTGGACAAGCTGGCCGGATCGGCCGCCACCGCTTCCAAACGGCGATGATCCAAAGTCATGGCCGCCTCGATGATCGGTCTGGAAAACAATCATGGCGGGTATGACCGTAAGGAAGGTGCACATGCACAGGTTGGGTAACCATACCGGCAAGCCAACCCGTTCGGTCGCTCCACAGCGTGCGGGTGACGTATCGCGTAAACTTGCACGTGGACGTCGCCCGGCCTACGGCAGCGGCATGATCCAAACGGCGGCGGTCGACCGGCCGCATCACCACGCATCTCCCTGTACGGCATGAAGAACGAGCCGGTAAGGGACCGACGCCAAAAGCATAACAAGCCCGCCGCAGCCGTCGAAGGACGGTCGTCACACGGTAAAAGCCGGGGCGCAACGCAGGAACGGCGGGCAGGGAAAGGATCAGGAGCGGACATGATCTATATCGTCTCCCCCGGCGGCACGCAGGAGAAAGGCGGAATGGGACGTGTGGTCGACAACTTCACGACCGACCTGAGGCAGAATTGCCCGGACGTGAAGTTCGAGGTGGTCGACAGCTACGGTCCCGGCAAATTCCACCTGATGCCCCTCTATTTCGCACGGGCGACCGCCCGTCTCGCCGGCTGCTTCGCCGCCGGCAAGGCCGACCTCGTCCACATCCATATGGCGGAATATGGCAGTGTCCTGCGCAAGGGCATCCTGATCGCCATGGCCCGCAGCTTCGGCGTGCCGGTCGTCCTGCACCTGCATGGCGGACGCTTCCCGAAACACTTCAAGGACAGCAGCCCGCTGATGCGCTGGGCGATCCGCCGCATGATGGCGATGACCAGCGAGATCGTCGTTCTGGGGGAATTCTGGCGCGACTGGGTGGCGGAGGCCTTCGGGCCGGAGACGCGGCAGCGCACCACCCTGCTGCACAACGCCGTGCCCGGTCCGGTCTCCCCGCCGGTGCGCGACGATGCGGAGGAAGGCTTCGCCGGTCCGGTGCGCCTGCTGTTCCTCGGCCGGCTGATCAAGCTGAAGGGCATCGACGTCCTGCTGAACGCGCTCGCCTCCCCCGCCTGCCGCGACCGGAACTGGCAGGTCACCATCGCCGGCGACGGCGATCTGGAGACCTACCGCGGCCTCGCCACGGATCTCGGCATCGCCGACCGCGTGCGCTTCACCGGCTGGCTCGATCAGGCCGGCTGCCGGCGCGAACTGGCCAACTCCCATGTTCTGGTCCAGCCCTCGATGTTCGAAGGCCTGCCGATGTCGGTGCTGGAGGCGATGGCGGAGGGGCTGACCATCGTCGCCACCCCGGTCGGCAGCGTTCCGGACGCCATCGCCGACGGCGAGACCGGACTCCTGGTGCCGCCGGGCGATGTCGCCGCGCTGGCCGACGCGCTGGCCCGCGTGATCGACGACCGCAACCTGCGCCGCAATCTGAGCGCCGGCGCCCGCGCACGGTGGGAGCGCCAGTTCGACGTCGCCGTCTTCCGCGAACGTCTGCTGGAGATCTACCGCCGCAACGCCCGCGGCAGCCTGACCACGACGCCTGCCGTTCCCGCCGGACCGGTGCCGGCCTCCGGACCGGCGGGCCATACCAAAAGCACGACTGGCTGACGCGGACGCGGCAGGCCGCTTCCGGTTCGGACCGCTCGCGGCCGGGACCGGGAGCATCGACATGAAGGAAGGGGCACCATGAAAAACGCCATTGCCAATCTGGTGCGCTGGTCGGGATTCGGTGCGATGCAGCGTTTCCTGAAGGCGCGGCACGCCGTCACCATCGTCGTCTACCACGACCCGGACCCTGAGGTGCTGCGCGAGCATCTGCGCTGGTACGCCAAGCATTACGGCTTCACCAAGCTGGATGCCGTAGCCACCGCGATGGAAACCGGCCGCTGGGACAAGCTGCCGGCCTATCCGCTGGTCATCACCTTCGACGATGGGCATCGGAACAACACGGCGCTTGCGTCCTTGTTCCGCGAGTTCGATTTGCGGCCGACGATCTATCTCTGCAGCCAGATCGTCGGCACCGCCCGCCCCTATTGGTGGAAGACCGGCGCCGCCGACGGCATCGGGGTGGAGCGGCTGAAGCGGGTGCCCGACCCCGAACGGCGCCGCCTGCTGGCCGAAGCCGGCGACGATCCCGACAGCGACGGTGCCGACCGTCAGGCGATGACCTGGGACGAGATCGCGCGGATGACCGACGTCGCCGATTACGGCGCTCACACCCGCACCCATCCAATCCTGCTGCAATGCGACGACGGCCGCTGTGCCGACGAGATCGCGCTCTGCCGCAGCGAACTGGAGGAGGCGCTGGGCCGGCCCTGTCGCCATTTCGCCTTCCCCAACGGCGATTTCAGCGACCGCGAGGTGGAGGAGATCCGGCGTGCCGGATACCGCACCGCCCGCACCATCGATCCCGGCTGGAACGACGCCTCCACCGACCCGCTGCGCCTGAAGGCTTTCCCGGTGTCCGACGACGCGACGGTGGAGTGGCTCAGCGTCCAGCTGACCGGCATCCCGGCCTGGCTGCGCAAGCGCAAGGCCGCCGCCGACAGCCCGGCCGGCGGGGTGACGCCCGAATGGGCAGGCTCGATGGCAAAACCCAAGTCCGCGGGCGTATGACCGCGACCGGCCGCGCCAAGCCTAATGTCTAGAGGCAAGCGACAAGCCCTATTACCGGACAACAGAGTGGCTAACCACAGACTTCAATCCACTCCTATCCTTTGAGCCCTCGCAAACCACCGCCTCCATCACAATAAAATTGCATATCACGCGAATGCGAAAACAAGGAGCCGATCCACCGCGGGACACATGACAAGGGATGGCCGGACCCACGCCACAGACCCCATACCCCGACATCCTCCCCGCGAGCCACCCGGCCCCGTCCACACCGACCCCATTTCGACAGACCTCGTTAGAAATCGTTTCGACCGAACCCACGTCGACCGAACCCAGCAGGAGTTTTCAGAGACATGCGGACCGCCACCCTGACCGACACGACCCTGACCGCTCCCGCCCTGCCGGAAATCCGCGCCTTCATCGTGGAGAATTTCCTGCTCGGCAAGGACTCCGGCTTCGACAACAGCGAATCCCTGCTGGAGTCGGGGATCATCGACAGCACCGGCATCATGCACGTCGTCGCCTTCCTGGAAGAGCGCTTCGGCATAGCGGTCGACGATGACGACATGATCGCCGACAACCTGGAATCGGTGGACCGCATCGCCAGCTTCGTCGACCGCAAGCAGGAACTCCGCAACGCCGCCTGATCCTGCAGGACCAGCGACGGCGGACACGGCCAAAAGACGGGCGACGGCAAGAAGGACAGTTCCATGGCCCATCTGGTTCACCAGTACCTTAGCGAGACGGCCGGGCGGGATCCCTCCCGCACCGCGCTGATCGCCGGGGATGTCCGCCGCAGCTTCGCCGAGCTGGACCGCGAGAGCGACGCCGTCGCCTGTGCGCTCCAGTCCGCCGGGATCGCCCGCGGCGACCGCGTGGCGGTGATGCTGGAGAACTCGATCGAATATGTCGCCGGCCTGTTCGGCACGCTGAAGGCCGGCGGCGTGTTCGTGCCCGTCAACCCCTCGACCAAGGCCGACAAGCTGACCTACCTGCTGGCCGATGCCGGCGTCCGGGTCCTGATTGTCCCGACGGCGCTGGCCCGGCAGGTCCTGCCGGCGCTGGAGGCGGTGGAAACGCCGCCGGCGGTTCTGTGGGTCGGCGCCGGGCTGCCCGGCGGTGCCACCGGTCTGCTCTATGCCGATGCCCTGGCTGCTCCGCATCGCCAGCCGGTCGACCCCGGTCTGATCGACCAGGATCTGGCGGCGATCATGTACACGTCCGGCACCACCGGCCGGCCGAAGGGCGTGATGCTGACGCATGCCAACTACGTCAACACCAGCTGGTCGATCTCGACCTATCTGGGGAACACCCCCGACGACGTGGTGATGTGCGTGCTGCCGCTGACCTTCGGTTACGGCCTGTCCCAGGTGCTGACCGGCGCCCGCGTCGGCTTCACCCTGGTGCTTGAGCGCTCCTTCGCCTTCCCGATGGAGACGCTGAAACGCATGGTGCAGCACCGGGTCACCGGCCTGCCCGGCGTGCCGACCGTCTTCTCCACCCTGCTGGGGTTGGAGGCGGCGAAGACCGCCGATCTCGGCAGCCTGCGCTACCTGACCAACGCCGCCGCCCCGCTGCCGGCCGCCCATCTCCGCCGGCTGCGCGAGCGTTTCCCGCAGGCCGTCTTCCATTCCATGTACGGCATGACCGAGTGCTGCACCCGCATCAGCACGCTCGACCCCGCCGATCTGGACCTGAAGCCGACTTCGGTGGGCCGTGCCATCCCGAATTGCGAAGCCTTCGTCGCCGACGAGGACGGCAACCGCCTTCCCCCCGGCCAAGTGGGCGAGTTGGTGGTGCGCGGCGCCAACGTGATGCGCGGCTATTGGAACCGGCCGGAGGAAACCGCCCGGCGCCTGCGCCGCGGTCCGCAAGGCGAGACCCTGCTGTTCACCGGCGACCTGTTCACCCAGGACGCCGAGGGGCACCTCTACTTCGTCAGCCGCAAGGACGACGTGTTCAAGTGCCGCGGCGAAAAGGTCAGCCCCAAGGAAGTCGAGAACGCGCTGTACGAGTTGGAGGGCGTGCTGGAGGCTTGCGTCATCGGCGTCCCCGACGATGCCGACGGCTTGGCGGTCAAGGCTTTCCTTGTTCCCCGCGAGGGTGCTGCCATTTCCGAGGCGGCCATCCGGCAGCATTGCCGCGGCCGGCTGGAGAGCCACCTCGTCCCAAAATTCATCGAGTTCCGCGACAGCCTGCCCAAGACCGACTCCGGGAAGATCCGGCGGGCGGAACTCGTGGAGGAAGTGCAGGCGCAGGCCCCCTCCCCGACCCTCCCCCGCTTTGCGGGAGAGGGAGGACGTCCAACCGCAGCATCTGTCCCCTCTCCCGCGTAGCGGGGGAGGGTTAGGGAGGGGGCAAAGCGCCCCCAACACAGAACACACACCACCAGAACACCCACCCCAGGACAGAGAGCACGCTCATGTGTGGTGTCGCCGGAGTTCTCGCAGGATCGCGTGCCGAACCGGCCGGTCTGGACGAGCTGAAGCGCATGATCGCCATGCTGGGGCACCGCGGCCCGGACGGTTACGGCTTCTACCGTGACGACCGGATCGGGCTCGCCCATGCACGGCTCAGCATCGTCGGTCTGGCCGGCGGCTTCCAGCCGATCCACAATGAGGACCGCACCCTCTGGATCAGCTTCAACGGCGAGATCTTCAACCATGTCGAACTGCGGCGGGAGCTGGAGGCGCGCGGCCACCGCTTCTACACCCAGACCGACACCGAGGTGATCGTCCACGCCTTCGAGGAATACGGCCCTGCCACCTGGGCCAAGCTGAACGGCCAGTTCGCCATCTGCCTGTGGGACACCAGCCGGCGCGAGCTGTGGCTGGTCCGCGACCGGCTCGGCATCCTGCCGCTGTTCTACGCCCGCCGCGGTGACCATCTGGTTTTCGCGTCGGAGGCCAAATCCCTGTTCGGCGACGGCCGGGTGACTCCAGCCTTCGATCCGGCCCGCCTCGCCCAGGTCTTCACCCACTGGAGCACCGCGCCGCACGGCAGCGTGTTCGCCGGGGTGGAGAGCGTGCCGGCCGCCACCGCCATCCGCGTCGACTCCACGCTGGCACTGCATGTCGACCGCTACTGGCAGCCCGATTTCGCCACCGACCCGGCGCTGGCCAACCTGTCGCTGGACGAGGCTGCCGACCGGCTGGAAGAGAAACTGCTCGACGCCATCCGCCTGCGGCTGCGCGCCGACGTGCCGGTCGGCGTCTACATCAGCGGCGGATTGGACAGCTCGGTGATCGCGGCGCTGGCCCGCAAGCTCGACACCACCCACATGCACAGCTTCGGCGTCCGCTTCACCGACGCCGGCTTCGACGAGACGCCGCAGCAGCGGCTGGTCGCCGGCCATGTCGGGACCGACCATCACGACATCCTGTGCAGCCCGCAGGACATCCAGGCGGCCCTGCCCGACGTCATCCGCCACGGCGAGGCGCCGCTGGTCCGCACCGCTCCCGCCCCGCTGTTCCTGCTGTCGCGTCTGGTGCGCGAGAGCGGCATCCGCGTCGTGCTGTCCGGCGAGGGAGCCGACGAGTGGCTGGCCGGCTACGACATCTTCAAGGAAGACAAGGTCCGCCGATTCTGGGCGCGCCAGCCCGGCAGCAAGGCGCGGCCGAAGCTCCTTGGCCGCGTCCATCCCTTCGCCGCCGTCAACGGCCAGAAGGACAGCCCGCTGTGGCAGGCCTTCTTCAAACGCGGGATGATGGACACCGACGAGACCTTCTACGCCCACCGCACCCGCTGGCGGAACACCGCATGGTCGCAGCGCCTGCTGTCGGCCGATGTCCAGGCCACGGCCGACGATGCCGCCTTCGAGGCGCATGTGGCGGCCCATCTGCCGGACGGCTGGTCGCGCTGGTCGCCGCTGGCGCGCAGCCAGTGGGCGGAGATCGCCACCTTCATGACCCCCTACCTGCTGTCGGCCCAGGGCGACCGGGTCGCCATGGCCAACAGCATCGAGGTCCGCTATCCCTTCCTCGACCCAGCGGTGGACGACCTGTGCGCCGCCCTGCCGGACCGGGTGAAGATGCTGGGCCTGCGCGACAAGCTGGCCCTGCGCAAGCTGGCCGCCCGCCATCTGCCGGCCGAGATCTTCCAGCGGCCGAAGCGGCCCTATCGCGCACCGATGACCACCGCCCTGTTCGGCGACGGCGCCCCGGACTATGTCCGCGACCTGCTGTCGCCGGATGCGCTAGCCCGCTACGGGCTGACCGACATCGACGCCGTCTCGGCGCTGGCCGACAAGGCCCACCGCCAGAACGGCCGCATGGCCGGCGAGCGGGAGGAAATGGCGCTGGTCGGCACGCTGACCCTGCAGATACTCGCCCACTACGTCCACGACGAATTGCCCCAGCGCATCCGCGACCAGCGCGATGCTCTGGATCGTGCCGAAATTCACGTGCTGGAGGACCGGGCTGGCGACGCCCGGACCGCCACGTCACAGCCCACCGCGGCCTGACCGCCGCGATCCTTTCCGACCGACGATGCATCAACCCCCATCGGGAACCGTGACCATGCTGAACGCCCTGTCCTCGTTCGACTCCAAGGCCCTCGATCTGGATTGCGCGTCCGCGGCGCGCGAGATCGAAGACGCCATCCAACGCATCGTCGCCCATGATCTGCGCCGCCAGGGCATCGTGCTCGGCGTGTCCGGCGGCATCGACAGCTCGGTCTGCGCCACGCTGGCCGTCCGCGCCCTGGGGCCGGAGCGCGTGCAGTGCATCCTGATGCCGGAAAAGGAGAATTCGCCGAAGAGCACCCGCCTCGGCACCCTGCTCTGCGAGCATCTCGGCGTCACCCCGGCGATGGAGAACATCACCGGCCCGCTGGAGGCGCTGGGCTGCTACGAACGGCGCGACAACGCCATCCGCCGGCTGTTCCCGGAATTCGGCCCGGGCTGGAAGCAGAAGATCGGTCTGGCCGGCAATCTGCTGGACGCCGACCGCGTCAACTACTTCACCCTGACCGTCGAATCGCCCGACGGCGAGCGCCAGACCAGCCGCATGCCGGTGGACGTCTATCTCGACGTCGTCGCCGCCACCAACCTGAAGCAGCGCATCCGCAAGACGGTCGAATACACCCATGCCGACCGCCTGAACTACGCCGTGCTCGGCACGCCGAACCGGCTGGAGTACGAGTTGGGCTTCTTCGTGCGCGGCGGTGACGGTCTGGCCGACCTGAAGCCGATCGCCCACCTGTACAAGTCGCAGGTCTACCAGATGGCGGCCTATCTCGGCCTGCCGTCGAAAATCCAGGCGCAGTCGCCCAGCACCGACACCTACACCCTGCCGCAGTCGCAGGAGGAGTTCTACTACGCCCTGCCCTACGACAAGCTGGACCTGGCGCTCTGCGCCTATGGTCGGGGTGCCAGCGAAGAAGAGGCCGCGGCGGCGCTGAACCTCACCGTTCCGCAGGTCCACCGCGTCTACAAGGACATCACCGCCAAGCGCCGCACGTCGGCCCGCATCCTGCGCGATGCCCATCTGGTGCAGCCGGTGTCCGTCGGGGATGAGGCATGAGCGTCATCGACTGGAAGCAACGTGGCGTCGCCCGATATGAACCGGGCGACCATGCCGCACTGGAAAGCTTCCAGCGCGCCCATTTCGGTGCCGAAGCGATCCAGCTGTGTCCCGACCATTTCCACTGGCTGTTCGAGGAACCGCCGGAGCGGGAGCATGAGGGACCGCAACTCTGGCTGTGCAAGCGCAATGGCGCTGTGGTCGGCCAGCAGGGCGGCATCCCCTTCGCCCTGAAGGTGGGCGAGCGCAACCGGCGGGCTTCCTGGGCGATCGACCTGATGGTCGCCCCGGAATGGCGCCTGCGCGGCGTCGGTCCGGCCCTGTCGGAGACCCACTCCGCGGCCGGAGACCTCGCCGTGTCGCTGTCGATGACGGAGGCCGCCTACAAGTCCTACAAGCGCGGCGGCTGGCTCGATCTCGGCAATGTGCCCACCTATCTGCGGGTGATCGATCCGCTGCGCTGCCTGCGCGTCAGCCCTTATGGCGGTGGCTTGGCCAAGCTGGTCGCCGGGGTGGGTAAGCCGGCGTTGGCCGCCGCCTCCATGGGCTACGGGCTGTCGGCCAAGCTGCTCGGCGCCCGGCTGGTGGAGATCGACCGCTTCGACTACCGCGTCGACGACCTGTGGGAAGCGGCCTCGGCGCAGCATCCGGTGATCGCCCGGCGCGACTGGGCCTTCCTGAACTGGCGCTTCGACCTCACGCCGCAGGCCAACCGCTTCCGCCGCTTCTACGTCATGCGGGGCGAGACCGTGCTGGCCTATGTCGTGCTGCGGGTCGATTACTGGAAGGGCGAGCCGGTCGGCGTGGTCTGCGATTATCTGGCCCGGCCGGGCTGGCTGGTGGCGGCGTTCTCGCTGATGACCGAGTTGGCGCGCCGGCAGGGCATGGTCGCGCTGATGTGCCGGACGCTGAATGCCCAGGCGGCGCGGCCGTTGTCGATGATGGGCTTCCTGTGCCTGAAGAACGGCCTGCGCACGCCGACCCGGATGATGGTGCGGCCGGCGCTCGACCAGCCGGAGCTTGCCGGCACGGTCGGCGATGCGAAGAACTGGTTCGTCACCGTCGCCGACAGCGACATGGGCTTCAAGAGCTTGGGCGAGTAGGCGAAGACCGATACTCCAGACGCGAAAAGGCCGCCTTCCCATACGGGAGGCGGCCTTTTCGCTGTTCGCGATAAAACCGAGTTTCAAGTGACGGGATGCGTCTTCAGATCGTCCATGAAGCGGCTTACCGCTGTGCATGGCGCCCGGTGAGATCAAGCCGATCGAGCGATTAGTAAGGCTTAGCTTCGAGCATTGCTGCCCGTCCACATGCCTCCTATCGACGTG